>CAZUUL010000051.1:2826-6789 GCA_964623155.1 uncultured Gammaproteobacteria bacterium | reverse complement strand
GGAAGATCTTGAAACAAAGACTAACGAACTTTCAACACAGCTTCAAAAAATGGGCCAAGCTATGTATAGCCAGGGGCAGGAAACCGCTGGAGCAACAGAAGAGGCATCTGGCGGCAGTGCTTCACCCAGCGCTAGCGACGGTGAGAAGAAGGATGGAAAAAAATCGCAAGATGACAAAGGCAAAGCCGAAGAAGGCGAGGTTGTAAGTTAATTGAGAATGTAAAATTAAGAATTTATAATTCAGAATTGTACATTCTACATTATCAATTGTAAATTGACATGGCGCGGGAGGACTCGCGCCGTTGTTGGTTATAAGGTTATAATTATTATAATTGTTATTTAAACTATGGCTGTTAAAGGCGATTATTACCAAATTTTAGGCATCCCCAAAGGCGCTTCAGAGGCAGAAATTAAAGCTGCCTACCGCCGCCTGGCGCTTGAATGGCATCCAGATAGAAATAAAACTTCCGAGGCGACCCAAAAATTCAAGGAAATAACCGAAGCTTACGAAATCCTGTCTAATCAGGAAAAGCGAGCAGCCTATGATCAGTTTGGTCACGCTGCCTTTAGTCAGGGAGGGTTTGGCGCCGGTGGACCGTTTGCTGGCCAAACCCGGACTTACCGTCAAGGACCATTCAGCTACAGTTATACAACCTCGGGCCAGGGCGGTTTTGAAGGTTTTGACATGGGTGGTTTTTCTGATCCTTTTTCCATTTTTGAGCAGTTTTTTGGCGGGGCATCACCCTTTGGTGAAGCCCGCCAAGCGCACAGACCAGTCTATTCTATCCGTATTGACTTTATGGAAGCGGTTAAAGGCACGGAAAAGGAAGTCCGCATAAACGGCAAGGTCAAAAAAATTAAAATTCCCGCCGGCGTTGATGACGGTATGCGTATACGCTTTGACGATTTCGACCTGGTAATCGAAATCACTCCCCACGCAACTTTCCACCGCGACGGCTATGATGTTTACGTCAATCACAGCCTTGCATTTCCTGAAGCGGCTCTGGGAACCATAGTAAAAGTCCCAACCATTGACGGTGAGGTTGACCTTCGCATTCATCCGGGAACCCAACCAGGAGCCCTGATTCGCCTCCGGGGCCGAGGCATACCCCACGTTCGGGGCGGCGGCCGGGGTGATGAATATGTGCGGGTTATTGTCAAAGTTCCAACCAAACTCAACCGGGAAGAACGCGAACTTCTTGAGCGTCTGCAAACGGCAACTTCGGAAAAACGCCGCTGGTTTTAAGAGTGTCAAGTTTTTTCTCCTCAATCTTTAGACGTCTCCTGTAACGGGACAGAATCCATTTTCTGGCATCGGTTGGGTGAAAGCGGACATAACCATCTTGAATAACCTCTTTGGTTCTTCGTCTCCTCATATATAAAAGCTGCAATGATTTAGCCAGCCATTCCAAAGGAATAATAAGAAAAAAACTTGTCTTTTCGGGATAAATTCTGGCGAAGGGCTTCCTGATTCTTCTGGTGCTATTTGCAAGAAATTCTCCTAGCCACTGATTTGCCACCAGGAATTTTTGGTAACTGGCGTTACGATCAATAATGAGCTTTAAGGCCGCGACTTCATTGGCGCTAAAAACATCTCTTTCTGCAAATGGCATGACCAGATGGTGTTCGTCAATTAACATATTGACGCAGATTTTATTAGCCACAGAAGTTGCTCCGGGTTTACGCCGGATATTTTTCATTTCCAGGAAAAGAATGATCAGCAAGCGTGTCAGCCAAAGGCTAGAGTTTTGCGTTATAACAAACAGATCAATGTCATCGTTGTAGGTTGCATTCCTGCGGGCTACACCACCGCTTAAACCGATGAGTTTGATCGTCGGAATTCGGGAAAGATACTGCGCTGCCTGGCGGGCGCGGCGAAGTTTGTTAGTGCTTATTCTTTTTCTTTTCTCACGATTGACGGAAATATCTGCTGACTGAAGTAAATAGTATTTGCCTTGTCGTTTCACCAACCTGTGTTTGATCAAATCGGCAAGTGTTTTTTTTATTATTTTTCGGGAATAGCGTTTCGGGCTGATTAAATAGAAGACGATTTCCTCAAATAAAAGCGGAAAAGAAAATACACCAGCATAACACAGAGTTTTAATTATTGCCCAGGCGACTACCGTGTTCATTGGCTAGCAACTCCGAATTGAGACAAAATCTGAGTTATACCTTGGGCGGCTGTGGTAAGCGCCTGATTAGGGCTGCTGCCGGCAAGCACGGCATTGACCGCATTTTTATAGTACTGAATGATTCGATCATTAATACCATTATCCATAGTCCGGTCGGACAAATAGCCCGAGCGCGCGTTAGGCCCCTGCACTACATACGCCCCAAGTAAAGGATGGTCAATCAGGGCCTGGGCCAGATCAACGCGCGAGTAGGGTTCGCCGACAATCCGTGTCTTTGCCTCTTCATTATAGAGTTTAGTCAAATTTTCCCGGGCAACCAGAAATGCCAAAAAATCAAAGGCTTCTTTTTGGCTTGCGCTTTTAGCTGACACACCCTCAACCCAGTAGCTGCCCCAGGTAACCATAGGTGTCTCAGGCAGTTGGGGAACGGGGACTATTTTAAACTTAAGGTCCGGATTTGCCTGGGTAATCTCTATGGCAAGCCAAGACGGAGCAAACATCATCGCTAACTTGCCTGACATAAAAGCCACCATCGAGTTATCCATGTTACTATCCCAGACATTATCCGGCGGCTGGGCAAAGAGACTGTAAAACAAAAGTGTCTCTTCGGCAAAGGCATTGGTGGGATTGTATGGATTGGCGCCGTTTTGATAAAACATAAGACCTAAGATGTCTGACCAGAATTCAATATTGTTGGTAGTCCCCAGGGCGACTCCAGCAGTTTTAATTCTGCCTGTCACTGCGTCTGGAACGGTAACTTTTTTGGCCGCAGCCCGCAGTTCGGGCCAGGTTTTGGGCACTGCTACACCAGCGGATGATAAAAGTTTTTCATTGTAATACAAGCCCAAACCGTCAAAAGTAAGCGGAATACCATAATACAAGTTGCCGGCTTTTAGATCGCTTTTTACCAGAGGATAAAAGCTGGTTTCGTAATTTATGGCTTTGACTAGAGTTTCCGGAACCGGCGCAATGACTTTTTTTTGCAAAAGCATTGCTAACCAGGTGTTATGAAAACGGAAAAGATCCGGCCCCTGATCTTTGATAATTGCATTTTCAAGCCGCTCCCGGTATTCTTTCGGCGTCTGGCGGACTACGGTTACTTTTACATGAGGTTTGGTTTTCTGGTAGTCGGCTATAAGCGGTTTATAGACGGTCTCATCTTCCCACAAGGTCCAATATGTCAAACTAATTTCTTTGGCTGTGGCTCCCCGGAGAACGCGCACAAAGATTAGAATTAACCCTATCGCCACAACTACTAAAACCAAAGGCACGGCAAACCGTTTAAAAAAAGAGGCTGTTGTTTCCGTGCCCGATGGCGGAGGCGGCTCGGCAGGAGCATAATCTTGCAAACTGCTAGAATAAACTTCCTGTCCCTGCTGGATTTTATCTTCTTGATTATCCATAGAAAGCAAAAGCAAACTCCGCTATAATGAAATCAAAAGAATAAACATCACCCATTCGTATAATACTGCCTGTTTCTGTCTTTTTGCAACAGGCATTAACAATTCAGATGGTTAAAAAATCACACAAAAAAAAATTTATTTATATCCCAACAATCATCATTGCGGCTGTCATTGCCGCTGTTGTTTTTTTGCCTGCCGGTTTTTTTATTCTTTTCTCGGGCAGAATTTATCCTGGCGTGGCAGTCCTTAAAACTAAGGTTGGCAATAAAACCTTAGCCAGCGCCCAGCAGCAACTCGAAAATACTTTCTCCCGTGCGCTTCCGGATAAGATACTAGTCTTTGACGCTCGGCGGTCATGGAAAATTAAAACTGCCACCATTGGCGCAAATATCGACAGTCAAAAAACGGCCGAACAGGCATCTTCCTAT
>CAZUUL010000051.1:0-2816 GCA_964623155.1 uncultured Gammaproteobacteria bacterium | reverse complement strand
TAGAAAAGGAACGATTTTTTTTTTTTTTTATGCAATAGCACGTTCAAGTCTTTTTGGCGTCACTATCGCCCCGGTTCTGAATCTGCATGAACAAAATCTGGTCCATGTTTTAGCAGACATTGCCAATGAAATCGACGTACCGGCTGAAGAATCAACCATCAGCATTGATCCGGCTTCAAAAAAAATTGTCGTCAGCGAAGGCAAAGACGGCAGAAGCCTTCGCATCGATGCAACGGTTGGGAAAATCAAAAATCAACTCATCAACCTACATGATGAGCCGGTTGAGCTCATCATTCAACCTATCCGGGTAAAAGCCAGTAAGGACATGCTTGAGAAAACGCGGGCACGGGGAGAGAACTTGTTAAGGAAAAGTATCGGCTTCCGCATGGACGAAACGACGGTTGAGGTGGGCGGGGAAGATCTTGTGAACCTCTTGGATTTTAGCGGAAGCTACAACCGCGATAAAGTCGCTTCCCTGGCTGCTTTCCTAGCCAGCCGCGTGGACAAAAATCCGCAGGACGCAGCCATTCAATTTGAAGGCGATAAAGTCAAGGTCTTCCGTCCGTCACAAGACGGATTAGCCTTAGATCAACTGACTGCTATTCCTAAAATTATTGAATCTGCAGCGATGGTTGAGGCAACCACCAGCGCATCGCTTGAAGCCGGCCTGCCGCTTATTGTCAAACCGCCAAGAATTTCCACAGCTCAAGTAAACAACCTGGGCATAAAAGAGCGCCTCGGGAAAGGGATCTCATATTTTCGCGGTTCTATTGCCAGCCGCATCCATAATATTGTGCTGGCTTCATCGCGAGTCAATGGCACGCTCGTTCCTCCGGGAGAAACCTTTTCTTTTGCCAAAGCCGTTGGCGATATTTCTGCAGCCACCGGCTATCAACAGGCATATATTATCGAAAAAGGGAGAACGGTTTTGGGTGACGGCGGCGGAACCTGCCAAGTTTCAACCACTCTCTTCCGCGCCATCCTAGATGCCGGTCTGCCGGTTGAAGAACGCCACGCCCATGCCTATCGCGTCAGCTATTATGAGCAGGGTGGCTGGGATCCCGGATTTGATGCGACAGTTTTCGTCCCGACAGTTGATCTGAAATTTACCAATGACACACCGGCATATATTTTGGTTCAGGCAACGCCCAATCCGCAAACCGCCACTTTAATATTTGAACTCTACGGCACTAAAGACAAACGCACGGTAACTATTGGCAAGGCGCGGGTCTGGGACAGGACCCCGGCTCCGCCTGACCGCTATGAAGACGACCCGACGCTTGCAAAAGGGGTTGTCAAACAGGTTGACTGGGCAGCAGCCGGAGCCAAAGCAGCTTTTGACTATGAAGTTAAAAAGGACGGACAAGTCATTCAACAGCGAACGTTTTTTAGTAACTTCCGCCCCTGGCAAGCAGTCTTTTTACGGGGGACGAAAGACTAGCTATATTGTTTTGTTTTGCAAGGATCATTCTTGAGTACTCAAGGATGATCCTTTAATTACTGAGTAAATTTGAATGTCAAACCGCGTCTGACGAAGAAGAATAATTGGGGCAAAGCCTTTTTGCATGTGGATTTACATTAGGTGATTTATTCTCTCTTGTCAAGCGATTGAATTAAGAAGAATTAGTTCGATTGTTCGAACAATCGAACTATTATTTTTCTGATTAATTTTTCCTATCCATGCTTGAAAACCAGAAATTCCTCAATATCCTGTCTATATTTTTTTCTTTTTGTTTCTTCACTAATAAAGTTATTTTCCCGAAAAAATTGTTTGCAAGTGAGTTAAAAACCAGCTAATATCAGCTCCCACACTTACCCAGAGTCCCCGATCAGTTCCCACGTGATTAATGGAATAAAGTAAGAAGATTATAATCGCAATTAAAAAAGGGAAGGCAAGATACAACTCCCACGCTTTATTTTTAACGATAACGACCGTTTCGGCAATATGGTCATGGAAACCTTTACCTTTTGCATCGCGTATAATCCATAAAAATCCCACGCCCCAAAGAAGCGCCGACACACTGTAGCCAACGATAAACCGCATCAGGCCGTTTTTGATAGTCGGCTTCATCCCGTCTTCCCGTTCAATCCGTAAACCGGCCAGGAGTTTTCCCAGCGAGGCGCCGAAATAGCAGTAAGTCCCGATAAAATAGACTATGCGGATAAGCCAGTTAATAAATATGATTTCCCAGACAATCCAAAGTAAACCCGTCCAAAAGGCGACTGTATCTTTCACTGTCACTACCAATAAGAATAATAACAGGAGTGGCACGAGCCAAAAGAGCAGGCTGTCGAAAACATAAGCCAAGAATCTAACACCAAAAGAACCGTAACCTTTTTTTGTTTCCATAGTTTAGTCCTTGGGAAAACTGTCCTGCTTTTTCAACTCCTGGTAAAAAAGCACCCAATTGGTCGTAGTAAATGCATGAACAATACCCTGGATAAGCAGAAGCGCAAGAATCAGCGCAAGCAAAGGCAGGCCGAGGACGATTAATGCGACGATGCCTGCCGTGCTGTTGATAGCAAAAACCGCAACAATTACGCCGCCAACAATCAAAAGGGCCACGATTGTCAAACACCCGACCATGCAGCCTATACCTCGGTTAATTAGTCCCATGACTAACCCCTGCCAGAAAAATTTGGCGGTAATCATCCGTGAAAAACGCAAAGCTTTCCCCAGGGGATAGTCATCGATGGCAATGACCAGTTTTGCCAAAATCTCCCAAACAGTAACAACAACGACTGCCCCGAACGCAACCAGAATATAATTGTCCCCAGAATTCAGACCACCTGCTAAGATGAGTTTATATGGATAA
>CAZUUL010000050.1:0-6795 GCA_964623155.1 uncultured Gammaproteobacteria bacterium | reverse complement strand
TGGATAGTAAGTTCTTGATCAAGATTGAGAGTGTATACCTCTAATCGTTCAAAGGTAGCGGTATCTTGCGGTTTGTGGGTAGTAAGCGTTACATGATGGTTTTTACCTTTTAAGAAGGTCAAAACGTAAAGGGTTTTTGTCAGATTACTAAGTTTACTACCAGGAAACGCTGCCGGAGAGTCAAGAGTGTCTTTGGGATCAGCAAGTTTGGGATACAATTTCCCATCAATTTCAATGGTTAGGCTTTCATGATCCGACGGATTCCCTTGTGTCTGTTTTTTACTTTTAGCTCGAGCGGTAAGGATAATGAGATGAAAGGAAGAAAAGCTAGAATATTTGATTTCTTCTCTACCTTGTATTTGCCTTTTTTGCTGGTCTTGATAGACGAGAAACATAGTTTCAGTTTAACATGCTTTCAGTATAAAAAGAAGCGTATTTACATCATAATTCTGATATAGTGAATCCATGCTAACCCAAGACCAAAAAGAACCAAATCAATGAGTATCAAGATGCAATTACTACCCTATCGGTTTATCGGTATGTCTTAATCAATATTCTCAAACTTCTCCACCCCTTCATGCCCTTTGTCACCGAGGAACTGTGGAGCAAGATTCCTGGGATAAAAGAGAAACCGCTCATCATTGCCTCTTGGCCTAAGATATCTTGACAATGTGCTCATTTAAGTGTACATTGCCAGCATGACCTACGTCATCCCTGTTACCCATGCCCGCCGAGATCTTCTTAAACTTGTTGATAAAGTTGACGAGGAGTATACCCGTATTGATTTAACTAAAAATGGCAAGGTAAAAGCGACGCTCGTTTCGCCTGAATATCTCGATTCAATGGAAGAAACGATTTATACCCTTGGACATTCGATGGATGATATCAGAGAGGCTCAGGAGGAAATTAAACGTGGCGAATATGTTACACTAGAAGAACTTATTGAAGAACTCAATGCCCGCAAAAAACTTCATCGTATCAAAAAGAGTCAAAAAAAAGATAATCCAACTTCCACCAAGCGTAAAAAAACGCTTACCGTTAATACTCCTTGAGATCAAACAAAATCCTATTTTTGGTGCAAAACTTCATGGAGACCTCGAAGATTTTTATAAAATCAGAATCGGTGATTACCGAATTATTTATACATTTGATGTCAAATCAAGCACTGTTGAAGTACTCAGAATCGAACATCGCCAAGGAGTATACAAATAGATGGTATAATCCCCAAAGACTTATGCTTAAACACTACCACCACTTTAAAGGCAATGATCTCACGCGCTCCGAAAAGATTCAGCGCCAAGTCACGGAAATGATTCTAGAAAGCAAAATTTCCGATGAGAACCGGGAAAATTCCAAAGTCTGGGAACTGAAACATCATGCTGGTACGGTACAAATTGGCAGAATTGTAGCATTCAAACGCGGCCTTGATCCGGAAATTGCAGAAATTGTTTGTCTCCTTCATGATATCTATGCCATTGTTCAGGGAAAATACAAAGACCATGCGAAACTCGGAGCAGAAATAGCACGAAAAATTCTGAAGGATTCAGTGGATTTTAAGTGAAGTATTTATAAATGGTATTTAATCTGGAATAATTTTTTATTTTATATTTCTTTTTATAGCTAATAAAATACCGATACTTTTGTAGATTAAAAAAAACCACCCTGGGTGTGATCTAGTGATCTATCTTTTATGCAAGATAGACGTGTATTATTCTTATGAACCATTGACGAGAACTATATAATGGGAAAAACTATGAGAAAGGCGTTCAAACTTGCCTTATTGTTGGAATGCATTGGATTTGTGCTCTTTACGTTGTTTGGTCCCAACGGGTTAGTTGGAGAACTTTTAACTCATTTCAGTAATTGGGAATCCCGACCAATCAGTTGGGTTCAATATGTTCTGGTCAATGATAGCATCCTCTTTGCCGGAATTTCTCTCTTAACAATAAGCATTTACATTACCGCTCAGTTAGAAATAAAACGGACAATTCAGACTTACATGCGTTGGATCATCATCTTTGCTCTTTTTTTATTGCCAAATATCATTTATATCTTGCGACTGTCGTTTGCAATAGAGTTTTCATGGCTTGATAAGCTTGACTCCTTTATATCACCATTGGGAATTCCCTCAGTTTTTACCGGATTTTTATTAGATCAACAACTCTTTCAATACATCTACCATAGGCAGCCTTACTTTAGTGCTGATAGTACCCGATATTTGCCTTGGCTGGTTGTAGCAAGCTCAATATTTTTTGCGGTGATCATAAATCTGACGCTATCTTGGGCGGAAAAAAAGAATACCCCGGCCCACCAATCACCCCGGGTGTGATCTGGCTTGACACCTCAGTATATTTGAAATTATTAGGCTTTATTCAAGAATCAATCGTTTAATCCGGCTCAATTCTCGTTGGTAATCAACACGGTCTCCAACAAATTGACGATACTGCTTCCTTGATCCAGCGAGAGTAAGAATGATACTCGTATCAAGAAATCGGTTTTTCTCCTCATCCATGTACCAAGAGAAAGACGTCCACTCGTAGTCAGTAAGATCCTCAAAACCCAGAAGATAGCTCGTGACGGGATTGAGATGAATATATCGAGAAATATGGAGCAGTTCCTCATCAGTTTGCACCCATTTGGTTTTAAAAGGATTTTGAAATAAAGCTCCATGACGATCCCATTTGAGATTAAAAAATTTAGCAAAGCTATTTTGGATGTTTGCAATGAATTGGACTATGCCATTGTCGTACACCTGCTTAATGAGAAGATGGTAATGCGTAGGCATGAGGGCAAAGGTATAAACGTCAACAAGCTTGGGATAAGACTCCATTTCTTTGAAGTAGCGGGTTCGTTGTTCTTTTGGTAAGGTAATAAATTTTGAATACCGCAATCGTTGCTTTAACCGGTAATACTCAAGAAGAGCAAGCATGCGATGGAGAGTTCTTCTATTCGTGAGAATATCTGCATTTGCTACGGAGCGGTTAAACACATGGTAGATTTCATCGGTGGCAAGTACTTCTCGTCGCAGCGGCATACCACTCATAGTAACAGAAATACCTAGGGTGTCAATAAGAAACCACACCCGGGGTGGTTATCGGGGTGGTTACTGTTTGAGTTATGGGGAAAAATTCCGGGGATAAAGGAGAAACCGCTCATCATTGGCTCGTGGCCAAAATAAAGAATTAAAAAGGAAGTTATTATTGTCAAAGCAGGTAAACCGGTGGCAAAACTTGTGCCATATGAAAGTTCATAATAGTCCTTGAAAAGTCCTGAAAATTGTGGTATTATTTTTATATGATTACACCACAGGTACAAATAAAATTGAATCTTCCGCTTAATCTTAAAGAGTTTGCGGAGAGTAAGGCAGGTAAGTTTGGGATAACATTGGCTAGCTATGTCAAGCATCTTATTTTAAAAGATGTAGAAGACATGGATTATCCAACTTATGCAGCTTCAGAACGAATTGAACGAGTTGCAAAAAAAGCACTTAAGGAACGACACAAGGCTGTACGCGTGACGAATGTCGAGGAATTTTTTAAGAATTTATAATCTTCATGCATGTTGAGATATCTTCTAATCTTAAGAAAAAACTTAAGAAGCTTTCTAAAACGGATAAACAACTCACTGAAAGAGTTCAAAAACAACTCAACCTTTTTCTTTCTAATCCAAAGCATCCTTCTCTTCGTACCAATAAACTCTCTGGGAATTTGAATAATATGCGGAGTATTTCTGTCACTGAAAGTATACGGATGACTTATTTACTTCTTGAGACTGATACGGCTTATTTTGTTGATATTGGTACCCATGATGAAGTTTATAAACGTAACTCATGATCGCCAGAAAGGAATCGAGTGTAAAAGAATTGGGTGATATAATTGTTATTATTGCATGAAAGTAGAGTTATGGGTTGGTAGTTGACGGTTCTTTCTTAATCTGCATATAATCATGATATTCTAAACCCTATGTTGCCGGCATTTCTGATTACTTTTCGCGAAGTCATTGAGGCCACTCTCATCGTCGCCACTGTATTGGGAATTTTAGTCAAACTTGGCCACAATAAAAGTATAAAAATGGTCTGGCTCGCCACAACTGCGGCAACCGCGTTAAGCCTTTTACTTTTAGCAATTGCTAGCCTGACCGGCCTAAAGATTCAGGAGTTGTATTCGGGAAAAATTGAAAATTTTTTTGAAGGAACTCTCATGGTAAGTTCTTCACTTTTTATCACCTGGGCGGTCTTTTTTCTCCATAATTATTTCGCCCGCTACAAAACTCAACTTCTCACTAAAATAAAACAAACTGTTGAAAATGACAGCCAAAAAGGTCTATTTATTTTAGTTTTTACGGCAGTCTTGCGTGAAGGTTTTGAGATTGTCCTTTTCCTTTCAACCATTTATTTTTCTGCCAATCCGCAAATGATTTTTTCAGGTTTTTTGCTTGGCAGTCTGGTTGCGCTTTTGCTTTCATTCGGCCTGTTCTCGGCAACGCTACGCCTGCCGGTTTTTTATGCTTTTCGCGCAACTAGTATTCTACTTATTCTTTTTGCCGCCGGTCTGCTTGCCCGCGGTGTCCATGAGTTTGCTCAACTTGGCTTGCTGCCGGAAATAGGCAAGATGACTTTTGCTTTTCTCCCGCCCAATACTACTTTTTCCGGCGATATGCTAAAAGCTGTCTTTGGTATTACCCAAAAGATGGATATTGTTCAACTTAGCATCTACGGCTTTTATGTCGTGTTTATGAGCTGGTGGGTATTTCGCCGTTCCGTTCATTTACATTAAAATCTATTTCTTGGGTTTTTCGCGCCGCTCTACATGGACATTATCATGTTTTGTTTGAGTAACAATGTTACCGTACTGGGAAACATGGTCGGCAAACCAAAAACGTTGATAATTGGTATCTTCCTCTTCCCAAATGAAATAGACCAGCTCCACCCCTTGATCTTTCGGCACATACCCATAGCGTGGTTGACCGTACCAGAGAAACATATAATCCCACGCATCCTTCCAGAAATAGGGAAAAGTATAGGCTTCATAGCGAAACTGTCTTCCCCCGGCATCGTGATAAATAAAATCAATGATATATTTTTCCGTGGCGATAGTTATGCCCCAGGGCAAAAGCAACCTAAGCGCAGACAAATTGGTAAAAGCAAAAAAAACAACCACAGCCAACGCTACTCCTCGGGAATATTTCCAGAGAAAGTCGATCACCAACGCAGCCAGAAAAAAAATCGTCGGAGCGACAAAAATAAAATAATGGGATAAGACGCTGTGGCGCGAGGTTGCTAAAACTATAACTGGAACCAACAGAAAAAGAACGACAAGATGATAACCCGAGAATGATTTACGCCGCAGTGCACCCAAACAAAGTAAAAAACCAACACCAACAAGGGTCCAGGAAATGATGCTGTGATTGGGTGTAAGCATAAGCATTACTTCTTTTCCAAAGCGTTCGCT
Organism: uncultured Gammaproteobacteria bacterium; assembly: GCA_964623155.1. Lineage (GTDB taxonomy): Bacteria > Patescibacteriota > Microgenomatia > CAZUUL01 > CAZUUL01 > CAZUUL01. The sequence continues at coordinate 1,345 of CAZUUL010000050.1, read as the reverse complement.
TGTTTCCCTGATCGAAGAAGAGAGTGGTGCATGAAAACCTTTCTCACCCCGAAAAACCGCTGCCACGTTTTTCGACATCAAAAAGTTGTGTCTGATTTCAAATGCGAAAAATGTCGACAGCGTAATTGCAAAAATACAAACACCTATGATAGATTCCTTTAATCTGAATTTGATTTTGGCAACATAAGCATAGATAACAAGCATGGGGGGTAAAAAATAGGCATGTAGAAGTTGTAATTGAATGAGAAGTCCACTAACAAATAATGATAAGTATAAATACCCACGTTTAGCGCGAGCCAATTGATACAACGTATACATAAGCACAAGTACCAATAGTGGAGAGAGCGGTTGGGCAGACAGCCAGCGCGCATACTCAATCATCCGTAATGATAGTGTAAAAAAAAATGCGGCAAGCAGACCGATCCGTTGGGAAAACAGCGTCTTACCCAGGCAATAAAACAGGAAAATGCTTAAACAGTTAACAACAATTGTGGTAAAAGAGGCAGCCACTGGATTCCCTCCGGACAATCCATAAGGCAGGGCTAAAAAATAATAAAACAGCGGCCCATGAAAAATTCCGTCGACATCGGTTTTTGCACCGATCAGCGGAAATTTTTTATCATCATAAATCTGGCGGACGGCAAAAGCATCTTTTCCTTGCTCTGGTCCAAAAAAGAGATCTGTCGGAATGGGGAAGAAACGAACAACAACAGCAACAACAAAAAATAAAACGACCAGGTATTCCTGTCGCCATCTAATCCGTTGCATGGAAGAAAGTATAGCAGAAATCAGTCCAATTTCACGGCAAAGTGTGCCAAAACGCTGACTACTACCAATGCCACCCCCCACAAAACTCCATTTGATAAACCTAGCCAACTCACTAAAACCATACCCAAACCGACTCCGGTCAGCGTGTGAAGCCAGAGATGCGACTTCATGCAAGATTTCATCATTTTATCCATAGTCATAGCCATATAAAAAAACTCACCTCCTCTATCCCGATTTAATCGGGATTGAACCGAGATGGACCTATACATTTAACCAATAACTACCCTACATTTTCACCTACCATCATTTTTCTCACTTCCCTTTTTCTTCCCCATCAATTGCCGCTTGAATAACTTCCCGCGGCAGCGAGGCTGCAGAAAGAAGTGCTTCTCTTACCGTGCTACCAACTTCTTCTCCTACCTGGCGGGCTCCCCGGATCGCTCCCACTACTGCCTTGGTTGCAGCCATTTCTGCAGACAATCCTATCTCTCCTGCAACGGAAATTGCTTCTTCAACGGCCGAAACCGCTACGTTGCCAACATCACCCCCTACATTTGCTGTTCCCATGATAAGCCCT
>CAZUUL010000049.1:6507-6926 GCA_964623155.1 uncultured Gammaproteobacteria bacterium | reverse complement strand
CGAGACGGGTGCAATCATGATAGCCAACTATCCCACCATGGATATAAAAATCGGATCGATGGGAAAGCCTTTTCCCGGGATCGAAGCCGCCATTGTTGACGACCAGGGTCATCCCTTGCCCGACAAAAAAGAAGGCAATCTGGCGCTTAAACCCCCTTGGCCGTCGATGATGAAAACCGTCTGGCGCAGGCCGCAGAAGTATGAGACTTACTTTCGGAACGGCTGGTATATTTCCGGCGACCGGGCGTGGAAAGATAAAGACGGCTATTTTTGGTTTGTCGGCCGGGCCGATGACGTGATTAAAACGGCAGGCGAGCGGGTCGGCCCATTTGAAGTGGAATCGTCGCTTTATCATCACTCGGCAGTTGCTGAAGTATGCGTTATCTGCAAAACGGCTAAATTAAGAGGAGCAATAATCA
>CAZUUL010000049.1:0-6497 GCA_964623155.1 uncultured Gammaproteobacteria bacterium | reverse complement strand
ATATTTTTACTTTGCCTCTTAAACCGGGGGCAGGTTTTGTTTGGATAAAACTTTATAAACATAAGTAACCTAGCCTCCTAAAAGGGAGGTTTTTTGATGGTAAAGACTTAAGACACCTCCGAGGTGGCGAAGCAACGACTTCGACTCCTCGGACGGTGGAGGAATCAGAAAAGCTTAAACAAAAATTATCTCAGTTTGTCAAAAACCATTTAGCTGGCCACGCATATCCCAAAGAAATTGAGTTTATTGACAAATTGCCCAAAACCAGAAGCGGCAAAATCATGCGCCGCATTCTGAAAGCCAAAGAACTGGGCTTGCCCATCGGCGACACTTCCACTCTTGAGGAGTATTGAAAGCCACATAACGCTGTTGACTCAAATCTACTCGTATGATAATGTATGATATAAATCATGTCTATCATCAAACGAGTACGCTTGGGCATAAATGGCTTTGGCAGGATAGGACGCATTGCTACCCGAATTGCCATTGAACGGGGTGATGTTGACATCGTCGCCATAAACAGCCGCGCTGATAGCCTGTCGCACGCCCACCTCCTCGCCTTTGACTCCAATTACGGCATCTTTCCTCACCAAGTCCGGGCTCAAGGCAGACACCTTATTATAGATAAAGCGTACATTCGTGTATTTCGCGAGCCTGATCCGGCTCTGATTCCCTGGAAAAACATGGAGGTTGACGTTGTTCTCGAGGCAAGCGGTATGTTTCGCTCGCGCGAACTGGCAGGCAGGCATCTTATTGCCGGCGCCAAACGCGTTATCATCACTGCTCCTGCCAAAGACGACATGCTGACGATTTGTTTGGGAGTAAATGAGAAGCAAGTTGACTTCAAACGTGAACGGGTGATTAGTAATGCTTCATGCACGACTAACTGCCTGGCGGTTGTCTGCAAAGTGCTTGATGATGCCTTCGCTATAGTTTGCGGGTCAATGACAACAACGCACGCCTATACCGATTCGCAGAATCTTGTTGATAACTCACATAATAAAGATTTACGCCTGGCCCGGGCAGCTGCCCTGTCAATGATTCCGGCAGCAACCGGAGCAAGTTATGCTCTGGCCCTGGTCATACCCAATTTATCAGGGAAAATTATTGCAACTTCCATACGCGTACCGGTTTCAATCGTTTCGCTCGTTGATTTGTCAGTGATCGTCAGGAAAAAACCGACAAAGGCAGCCGTAAATTCTGCTTTCCTTAAACAGGCTAAAAGCAAACTCCGTGGAATTCTAGAAACCACCAGTCAACCTCTGGTTTCCAGCGATTTTCGCGGCAACCCCCATTCTGCAATTGTAGATCTAAATCTGACTCAAACCTTAGACAATTTAGTAAATGTTAAAGCCTGGTATGACAATGAATGGGGCTACGCCAGCCGGCTGATCGATTTGAGTAAAATTGTCAGCGAGTCGATATGAACGATGCTTTACCGCTTATCACCCAGCCGGATCTTAGCGGCAAAAGAATTTTGACGCGCGTCGATTTCAATGCTACGACAAACGCCGATGACCGCATCATTGACAGTTTTAAAATTAAAGAAAATGCTCCGACTATAAACTATATCGCAAAAAAAAAGACTAAGATTATACTTTTATCGCACCGTTCATCAGTCGTTCAAGATGGAAAAAAGATTACACCTTCATTTAAACCTCTGATTGGGCAAATTGAAAATCTCTTAAAACACAGGATTACTCTTCTAGACCCTCTGGATTTGGCTCAAGCTCAAAAAATAATCAAGCGGGCAAACTTTGGCGAGATTTTTTTCTTTGACAACACCAGACTTCATCCGGCTGAAGTCAAAGCCGATATACAACATGCCAAAGCACTTGCCAAACTTGGCGACGTTCTGGTTTATGATGCTTTTGCTTCCTATAGACCGGAAACGACAACCGTAGTCCTACCCCGGTTTTTACCGACCTATATCGGCTTCACCATGCAGCAGGAAATGAAGATGTTATCGGCCATTTTTAAAAAACCCAGGCGGCCGCTTGTGTGTATTATCGGCGGAGCTAAAACCGAGGTAAAAGTCGGCATCGTCCGCAAGTTTCTCCAATTTGCCGATACCATTGTCTTGGGCGGCAGTGTCGCCAATACCTTTCTGACCGCCTGGGGTATCCATCTCGGCGCATCGCTGGTTGACCATGATATGGTTGCAACAGCCCGGGACCTTTTATGGCAGGCTCTCCATTCGCGGGTTGCCCTGGAACTACCGCACGATTTTATTGTAGGTAAAGCTGGGCAGGCGAATGTTTTAGCCCTCCATCATACCCAGATTGCTAGCTCATACGCGGCCTTCGACATTGGCCCTGCCACGCGTAAACGCTACCAATCAATAATCAGCCGGGCCGGAACGATCGTCTGGAACGGCCCGATGGGAAAATATGAAGACCGTTTATTCCGGGCGGGTACGCTGTCGGTTTTGGATGCCATTATCCAAGCGCGCGGAAAAAAAATTGTCGGTGGAGGTGACACCATAACTTCGCTTCCAAAGCGTAAACGAAAAGCTTTAGATCATGTTTCAACTGGCGGAGGCGCAATGCTGGTTTTTCTGGAAAGCGGCACAACACCACCAATTGAAGCAATTAAAAAATATGGATCGTGATCGGCTGACCATAACATTAAAATTAGACGTTTTAAAAAAACTCGATCAAAGCATCGATGGCGTCCATATCCGCAACCGTTCGCATGCAATCGAAAGCATCCTTATTCAGGCCCTGTCCAACAAGATAAATCAGGCGGTCATCCTGGCCGGAGGACAGGGAGTCAAACTCAGGCCCTTAACTTACGAGATTCCCAAAGCGCTTATTCCTGTAGCCGGCCAGCCAATCTTGGAATATTTAATTAAACTTCTGCGCGACGCTGACGTGTACCAGATCATTTTAGCTACCGGACACTTGGGCGAGAAAATCAAAGACCACTTCGGCAACGGCAGCAAGTTTGGTGTGCAAATTGCTTACAGCCCGGAAACAAAACCTTTGGGTACAGGCGGAGCATTGTTAAATACGCGTAAACTCCTGAAAAAAAGCCCTTTTTTGGTTGTTCATGGTGATATTTTGGCAGATATGAATTTATCTGAGCTTATAGCTTTCCATAATCAAGAACAGGTCGTTGGGACAATAGCTTTAACTACTTCTCCTGAACTTTCTGATTATGGTATGGTGGCGTTACGCGGCAGCAAAATCGTCCACTTTGTGGAAAAGCCCAAAAAAAAAGACCGCATTTCTCAACTTATCAATTCCGGCATCTATGTGTTTGAACAGCAAATATTCGATTATCTTGGCGATTCCCCGTATGCGCTTTTGGAAGATACTTTTCCCCGCCTGGCGAAAGAGAAAAAACTGGCCGGTTTTGCCTTTGAAGGCAAATGGTTTGACGTAACCACAGCCAAAAACTATGAACAGGCGATCAAATCCTGGCGCCCAAGCAGAAAAATATTGTAATTGAATCTAAATAAAATTATAATTAAGATTATATGAGTTGCTATACGGTTGAAAAATTAACTGTTGTACCGGGTATTAATATAAAAGTTGGTAACGCTCCGAAATCAGGATTGTCTGTAATGCTACCAGCCAGCGAAGCTTATGCTATTTATGATCATGCTAAAGGAGTATATATTGGAGAAGATGGACAGACTAATCCAATGAGACATAATCTCGCTCATCCATTCACTGATCCAGTTGACGCTGCAGAAGATTCGGCATTTATGCATAATATCAGGGTAAGTGGAGGAGTAACAATTCCAGTTAAAAGTGATGAATAAATATGTTAAAGTTATAACCAATATGGGTATGACGAAAGTAAAACTAGTACTAAAAAATCCTTTTAACCTCTCCAAAAAACTTGAAGGAGAATTTTTAGTGGACAGCGGGGCACATTTTACAGTAGTACCGGCTAAAATGGTAAAAACATTAGGATTAAAACCGTCTTTTGAGCAAGATTTTTCTTTAGCTGATGGAAAAACAATTAAAAGAAAAGTTGGTAATGCGATGGTAGAATTTGAAAAACACAACTTAGTTGTACCAGTGGTATTAGGACAAAAAGATGATGATCCTCTATTGGGAATAACGACACTTGAAAGTTTTGGACTTATGCTTGACCCTTTCAAACGTCGCATTTATAAGAGTAAATTAATGCTAGCCTAAACTTTCAGTCGATGTAGAGAATTTAAGTAAGGAACTTGCGTATCAGCCCGACGACTTTGCCCTGAATTTTAACTTCTGTTGTATAAATCGGCGACATTTGCGGGTTTGCCGGCTGCAGGCGAATCCGGTTTTGTTCAAAATAAATTTTCTTAAGCGTGGCAAAGCCGCTGGGAAGCACGGCAATGACCAAATCGCCATTCTGCGCGTCAGGCTGATGCTGTACCACTACATAATCACCATCTTGGATACCGTCTTCAACCATCGAACTTCCCCTAACTTGAAGGACATAAGCGGCTTTACCATTGGGCACCATAGTGGGAACGACCTGAAGATAGGCATTGGGATCAGTATGGGGTTGAATGGGTTGACCAGCGGCGATAAAACCCAAAATAGGAAGTTCAATGATGCTTAAGCCACTAGTCTGGCTGTCATTTATTTCACGCAGAACTTCGATACCGCGTACTTTTCCCGGAAGCCGCTTTAAAAAACCTTTAGCCTCAAGTTTATAAATATGTTCGCAAACCGTCGCCGGAGAGCGGACACCCACGCCCTTGCAAATTTCCTGAAGCGTCGGTGCATAGCCATGGCGCTGGATAAACTGGGAAATGAATTCCAAGACTCTGCGCTCGCGTTCAAATAAAACTTGGGGCATACGATTTAATTAATTTATAATTATAAAAGTTAAAATATCCGTAACCAGTACAATATACTAATATTTTCACCGAAAATCAAGGGCTATTTTTGTGTTATACTCATGCCAAAGCTATGAATTTTCATCTTCAAACTCCATTTTTCCTTGCTGGTGATCAAGCTCAAGCGATTGAAAAATTAGTTTCCGGACTAAAAAAAGGTTTAAAGCACCAGGTTCTCTTAGGTGTGACTGGCAGTGGAAAAACCTTTACCATGGCCCATACCATCGCCGCTTTAGGCCGGCCGACTCTGATTATCTCGCACAATAAAACTTTGGCAGCCCAGCTCTACCAGGAATTTAAAGTTTTTTTTCCGGATAACGCCGTTTCGTATTTTGTTTCCTACTATGATTACTATCAACCTGAATCCTATCTCCCGCAAACCGATACCTACATAGAAAAAGAAACGGAAATCAATGAACAAATTGACAAACTCCGGCTGGCCGCGACAACCAACCTGCTGACGCGGCGCGATACGATCATTGTAGCTTCGGTATCGTGCATTTACAATATCGGTTCGCCGCGCGAGTACGGCCATTTTGTTTTGCAACTTGAGCCCGGGTTAAATATTACCCGTAGAGTACTTTTTCAGCGTTTTACCCAACTCCACTACGAACGTTCGGATTGTGGTTTTCGTCGTGGTACCTTTCGCGTCCGGGGAGAAACAATCGATCTATTTCCGGCTTACCAGGACAGCGCCGTGCGCATAGAATTTGCCGGCGAAAAAATCGCTACTTTATCGCAAATCAATGTCCTTGACGGCAGTAAGAAAAAAAATCTGCCCGGAATTGTCATTTATCCGGCTAAACACTACATGACCGATCCCAAACGTTATCAGGATGTATTTAGCCAAATTCGAAAAGACCTAAAACACGAGGTCGATTTTTTCCGAAAAAAGGCAAAGGTTGTTGAAGCCCACCGTTTGCAACAACGGGTTAATTTTGACTTGGAAATGATTGAAGAAATAGGTTTTGTCAATGGAATAGAAAATTACTCGCGTTATTTTGATGGCAGAAAGCCGGGCGATCCTCCCTATACCCTTCTTGATTATTTTGAAGAAGCCGTTAAGGGTCAAGCCGTTAAGGGTCAGACCTTTAGGGCCTCAAGGTCTGACCCTGGGAAAGACCCTGGAAAAGGATGGCTGCTGTTTATCGATGAGTCGCATATGACTGTTCCGCAAATTCGCGGCATGTATCACGGAGACCGCAGCCGAAAACAAACCCTGATTGATTACGGATTCCGTCTGCAGGCGGCCATTGACAACCGGCCGTTGACGTTTGACGAATTCTTACGCAGAATCCCGCAGACGATCTACGTTTCGGCGACTCCAGACGAATGGGAAGTGTCTCTTTCAAAAGAGGAAGCGCACAGATTGAATCAAGAATCAACAATCAAGAATCAAGGGAAAAAAGCCCATGATTCATACTTCATGATTCATGATTCGGGTATTGTCGAGCAACTCATACGGCCAACAGGACTTATTGACCCGCAGATATCGGTACGGCCGACCACGGGGCAAATCGCTGACCTTTTAAAGGAAATTCTTGAACGGAAAAAAAGGGGCGAGCGGGTACTCGTCACCACCCTCACCAAGAGAATGGCAGAGGATTTAGCCCAATACTTTGCTCAAACAACTGCTGATACGCTTCTTAAAGTT
>CAZUUL010000048.1:0-7165 GCA_964623155.1 uncultured Gammaproteobacteria bacterium | reverse complement strand
GAAGTGCTTGAGGATGCCGTTAAAAAGAGAAAACCACTTCATGCGGTCGAGGTAGGTACGAATATTGGTTTTTCCGGGCTTTTAATTATACGAAATCTACCTAAAGATGGTACATTGACCACCATTGAAATTGATCCAGGCTTAGCCAAAATAGCCCGAGAAAATTTTACTAAAGCCGGTGTGGCAGATTGTGTCTGTATCATCGTGGGTGATGCTAAACGCATGTTAAAGACAATAAACGAACCTATTGATCTTTTGTTTCTTGACGCTATCAAAGAAGAATATTTAATTTATCTTGAGGAAGCCGAAGAACTACTATCTACTGGCGCTGTGATTGTAGCTGATAACGTCGAAATCTTCAAAGCTGCCCTGGTTGATTACTTAGAATACGTCAAAAGAAATCCACTTTATGAAAGTAAAACCATCTACGTTGAAGAAGCCGGCGACGCGGTGGAAGTGAGCAAGTACTTGGGAGGAGCAGAAAAATAAAAATCCTCAAAGATATTGTTTCTTCTTTGTTTTTTTTGCCGTGCCGTGACATTGATAAGATCTAAAAAATCGTTTTGCTGATTATTCAGTAAATTTGAAAGTGAAATTGTAAGTTAAGGAACTAATAATTTTATTAACAACCTCTGCTTGTTGAAAATTAAAAGTTGCATTAATGAATAAGTTGTTTGGACCAACTGAAAAAGTATAATATGCACCTTTTGATTGTGTGTATTTTTTACCTTTTAAACCAGAACTAGTTGTATAATCTTCCTCTTTACACCCAGCTCCTTCACAAAAACCAAATTGAGGATTCCCATAAATCAAGATTGTTGCTTTTTCACTTTTCTCAATTAAATCAGTAGTTCTTAGTGGAATCTTTACTCCTGTAGAAGATGTTAAATAACTTACAGGTGTAAGGCTGACATCGTAGGTATCAGGATAATTTAGTTTATAGTAATAGAGATCGTCAGTATACGTTTTCCAATTTGCAGTGGAACCAGTCGGTTCAGGGCTTAATGCCGCAGAAACAGTAGGTGAAGTGGTTGATTGGGGGATTGGGGTTGGTTTATTTGTTTGTTTTCCTAAATAAACTGCTCCAATGAGTCCGCTGATAATTAAGAGAGCGACGATGACAACGATTGGTGCAAACCCTTTTTGTCGATGCATATTCGTTACCTTGAACTATTAGCTACGTTAACACCTTAAGTAAACACAGTCAATTATATCAAACTAGAGCAAAAAGATATGATTTTTCATGGTAAAATAGATTTGCATGGAGTATTCTTCAAATAAACTCCTGATTATCTGCGGTCCCACTGCGACAGGAAAAACAGCGCTTGCCTTATCTATTGCTAAACAATTTCATGGTGAACTTGTATCTGCCGACAGCCGGCAAGTATATATTGGCATGGACATTGGGACGGGGAAAGACGTTGGAAAAAATTCAAAATTCAAAATTCAAAATTCAAAAATACAAATCAAAAATAAAAAATATCAATATGGTTACTACGATATTGAAGGAATTACCTTGTGGCTGCTTGATGTAGCTAGACCGGATCAAGAGTTTTCGGTAGCGCACTACCGGGAAGTTGCGACAAGGACGATTCAAGACATACAAACGAGAGGAAAATTAGCAATCATTGTTGGTGGAACAGGACTATACATAAAAGCTCTAATTGAGCCAATTGATACGATCAACATTCCCCAAAATCTAGACCTAAGAGATGAATTGAGTAAAAAAAATACTATTCAATTACAAAAATTACTCAAATATACTAATTTAGCTCGTTGGAAAAAAATGAATAATTCTGACAGACACAATTCAAGAAGATTGATTAGAGCTATTGAGGTTGAGCGTTATTTAGCCCATAGACAATCAAAGAGAGAAGATAATAGTAGAGAATGGAACATGAAAAATAGTAATATCTTGCAGATCGGATTAACAGCGACAAAAGAAGCACTCTATACAAGGATCGATGAGAGAATAGATGAACGAGTAAGACAAGGAATTATTGAGGAAATTAGATCATTATTAGCCAAAGGTTACTCTTGGGATTTACCATCAATGAGCGGGTTAGGTTATAGAGAATTTAAAGATTATTTTACAGGCAAAGCCGAGCTGGAAGAAATAATCAATCGCTGGAAGCTACACGAACATGCTTATGCCCGGCGCCAGATGACCTGGTTTAAAAAGCAAAGGGCCATCAATTGCTTTGATATCACTGATCCTTCATTTTCCATGATGATTCAACGTTTAGTTCGGTCGTGGTATACTGAAAGTAAATTCTAAATTATTAATTGCCAATTGTTAATTCATTGCATGCCGACTAAAGTCGAAATTTCATACCGGACAATTTTGTTTGTCTTCATAATCATCGCTACTGTTTGGTTCTTACATGAAATCAAGGACGTTATTTTACTTCTGTTTGTCGCCTTTATACTAACATCAGCTTTAAACCCCTTAGTTGACAGGATTGAGTCGTGGCGCTTTCCTAGGTCATTGGCCATTTTATTGCTGTACTTGATTGGTTTACTTATCATTGGGGTTACTTCGACAACCATTTTTCCGCCTTTGATTGGCGAATCAGTCCGATTAGGCAACTTGCTGCCTAACTATTTTTCCAACATTCTTTCAACACTTAATTTGGGAGTACTGATTCCCGAAACCCTAAGTAATCAGCTCGGCCTGGTAGGCGAAAGCGTGTTTCGTATTACTCTCGGAGTTTTTTCTAACATAATAACCACGGTCACTATATTGGTTTTCACCTTTTATCTTTTGTTGGAGCGGAAACATTTGGAAAGTCACATCGGCCATTTTGTCGGAGAAGAACGGAGAATCTATATCGTAGGAATTATTCGCAAGATTGAAGACAGGTTAGGCGCCTGGGTAAGGGGTGAATTGGCACTGATGGTTATTGTCGGAGTGGCTTCCTATGCAGGTTTGACTTTTCTTCAGATTGATTATGCCTTACCGCTTGCCATAATTGCCGGCTTATTAGAAATTGTTCCGGTGGTTGGACCGATAATTTCAGCAGTGCCGGCAATCGCGGTAGCCTTATCAACTTCATCTTCGCCGGTGCTTGCATTTCTGGTGACGGGTCTATATTTCGTTATTCAACAACTTGAAAATCATTTCATTGTTCCTACAGTTATGCGGCGGGCCGTTGATCTGCCTCCGGTTGTGACCCTAGTTGCGCTAATAATCGGCGGAAAACTGGGAGGAACAGGCGGGGCGGTACTGGCTGTTCCTCTTGTCGTAACTCTTAGAGTCATTTTGGCTGAGATTGGTTATCGCAAAGAGTAGATTTTTGAGCCTAATTTTGTTATACTATAGGAGTTTTGGGAAGCAGGATAATCGCCCCGACTAAGTCGGGAAGGAAAGTCCAGACAGCTAGGCGAAAGGGTCGGAGGGTAACCTCCGGCTGGGAACAGCCAGTGTCCTGATTGTGAAAACGGTCGGGAACAGGTGGAGAACTGACTCTACCTGAGAGTCACAGAGACGATCCTTCGACTACGCTCAAGATAAAGCTTCATTTATTGAAGTTGAGTCTTGATCTTGTTGAAGGGGTGAAACGTTGGCAATCCTACCTGCTGCAACTTCCGAACGGCACGATAAAGACTCATGCGCCTGAGAGTGCCAAAGTATGAAGGCTTAGAGAGATGATTATCAAGAACAGAATCTGGCTTACTCGCTTCCCAAAATATTGTTATGTCTGATAGATACACCATCGACCCGGCCGATGAAATGCTGGTTTTAATGACAAAAACAGGAAAGGCAATCGGCCAGGCAAGACGTGAGGATTGTCACAAGGGAAAAGGTAAAACTCACTGGGGAGTCCTCGGCGTGATCAAACGTAGCGATGGTCGAATTATTTTAGCTAAACGCAGCAGGCACAAATCAGTATTTGCCAATATGTGGGATGGATCAGTTGCCACTCATGTTTTGGTTGGTGATAGGCCTGAACAAGCCGCGGTGAGAGAAACCAGAGAAGAACTCGGAATTAGTGTCCGTTTTGAGCCAATCGGTAATTTCTTTTATCAGGCCCGGGATGGCGATCACGCCGAAAACGAGTATTGCACAGTTTTGCTCGGGACATCAGATAAACCTCTCAAGCCATTAACTCAAGAAGTCTCACAAACCCAAGAGCTGACTTTTGCCGAACTTGTAAACCGTTTACAAACAATGCCTGGAAAGTATTCTCCCTGGATGATTCTTGCATTTCAGAAATTTGCTGCAAAAATAAAGAGCGCATGAAAAGTCTTTTTTTTCCGAGCCGTGAACTTGCAAAAGAAACGGCTCATGCCATCAATGCGCTTGTAGACAAACTTACTGCTCCCGTTGTGTTTCTTTTTTCCGGGGGTTCGGCGCTTTCCATTGTTGATTATTTATCTCTTCAAAACTTTCCGCCAGTCTCAATCATCAGTGTCTTAGACGAACGAGTCAATAAAAATCCGCAGACCCGCAATTTTTTTCAGCTTACTAAAACGTCTTTCTTTCATCAGGCTGCCGAGGCGGGTTTTTCCTTGATCGACCCCTTGAGTCAGAGCAGTACTGATGCTACTCATGATCAAGCAACAGGGTTTGAGTCGTTTCTTCGCAAATGGAAAAAACAATATTCTGAGGGAAAAATCATTATTACCCAAGGCATGGGACTCGATGGTCATACAGCTGGAATTATGCCTTTTCCCGAGAGTCCTGAACTATTTCAAAGATTATTTGCTGATCCTGGCCGCTGGGTGGTTGGATATGACGCGCAATTAGAAAAGAATAAATACCCTGTTCGCTTAACCGTAAGTCTGTCATTTCTAGTTAGTGCTGTGGATTATAGTTTTGTTTTTGTGCAAGGTCAGGAGAAAAAAGAGATTTTTAAAAAAATCCTGGCAACTTCCAAAGATATAAACCAGTATCCTGCGCGAATTATTCATAAGATGAAAAATGTCACCCTGTACACAAGCGTGTCATTTTAATAAACAGTAGCATATTTGAGCAGTAAAGTTCCGGTTAGGTTTAGTCTTGTAATTTTTTTTAGTTGCAACTTGATGTTGAGTTTTGAATGATCGAGAAAAAGTTTTCCTTGACCGAACAGGTAAGGCTCCAGAGTAAGAAAAATATGATGGACGAGTTTTTCTTTTAAAAACTGAGCAGCGATGTCGCTCCCGCCAACCAGAAGCATGTGTTTATATCCGGCTTTTGCCAGTCTTTGAACAAGTAATCTCGGCGATTCATTGCTAAATTCCAGTTGGTTTGTTACCCGTGAAGTTTGGTAATGCATTGGCTGCCTAGTAAGCACGATTCTTAGCTTTCCCGGAACGAGTTTAATATATGGTTTGGCTGAGTGATAAGTTTTTCTGCCCATGACAATCAAATTATTTTTAGCAATCAAGGAAAAGAAATGGTTCTGATCTTCACTTGAGGACCATTGATAAATATTGTTACTGGTTCCTCCCGTTGTCCTGCCGTTTATCGATGTCACCATAACCAGTGTAACTTGCATAATGATGTTTATTTTCTCAGCCACTTGACGCCGAAATAGGTAAGTGGCGTTTCTACAATCGAGCAGAAACATTTAACAAGCCAGTAGGGAATGATTAGAGAAATAATAAAGCCAAAGCTTCCCGGCGTATAAAAGGCAAGAAACATAAAAATACTCGTGTCAACGAGCTGGCCGATAAAATTAGAGAGATTATTTCTTAGCCATAAATATTTCTTGCCGAATTTTTCTCTAATCCGGGAGAACAGATAGACATCAAAGCGCTCGCTGAGCCAAAAAGCGATCAAACTAGCGACAATAATTCGCTGCGATTTATTAAATACATGAACATATTCCTGGTTGGCGTTTTGAAATCTAGCAGCCGGGGGTAAAATTGTTGCCAGCCAGATAAAGGCAAATAAAAACAACAGCACAGCAAAGCCGCTTTTGACAAAACTCCGGGCCCGGTCTTTGCCGTAGACTTCGCTGACGATGTCATTTATAGTAAATGTTAGAGGGAAAACAAAAATGGCAACCGACGAATTCAGTTGAAACAAGCTAAAGACTTTACTCCCCAAAAGTTCGGCCGCCACAATGGCTGCTATGTACAGGGCAAGTAAAAAATCAAGTTTTTGCATGTGGTTCATAGAATATTCCATCAAAGGCAAATTAATAAAACGAGGCTTGCAATCGCTACCCGGATTCAGGAGAAATAAAGGAAGATGGGAGAGTTATTTATTCGTTTCAACATAGTTTGTTAAATTTTATTCATAACACAGATAATATATCAGGTGGATAAGGACTTTGCAAGCAGTCTGGACTTTGCTACACTACATCCATGCTCGCAAAGGTTTATTCTGGGGCAACCGTTGGCTTAGAATCTACGCCTGTCACAGTCGAAGTTGACATTTCAGCCCAATCCCTTCCGTCCTTTACCATCGTTGGACTTCCTGACAAAGCGGTTGAAGAAAGTCGGGAACGGGTGCGGGCAGCCATAAAAAATAGCGGCGCCGATTTTCCCTCTAAACGAATCATCATAAACCTCGCTCCTGCCGATTTACCCAAAGAAGGTCCTTCCTACGATTTACCCATGGCTTTAGGCTTACTTCTTGCTTCAGAGCAACTCCAAGCAAAACTTGACGATGCTATGTTTATTGGTGAATTATCACTCGATGGCATGCTCCGCCACACGCACGGGGTACTACCGCTCGTGCTTTTGGCCAGAAATCATAAATTGACCCGGGTTTTTGTGCCGGCCGTCAACGCCCGCGAAGCGGCAGTCGTTGCTGGAATAACGGTTTATCCTGTAACTTCACTTTTGTCACTATTTCTCCACTTAACCCGACAAGAACCTATCTTACCCCAAGCAACTATCCGCTTTTCCGAGCTTAACAAAAAAGTCGAGCACGAATTTGACATGATTGAAATCCGCGGCCAGGAACACGCCAAACGGGCGTTTGAAATTGCCGCCGCAGGCGGGCACAATGTCCATTTGACCGGTCCGCCCGGGGCCGGAAAAACGTTGCTGTCGCGGACTCTGCCCTCGATCCTACCAGAGTTAACCGAAGATGAGGCGCTTGAGGTGACTAAAATTTATTCTATCACCGGCAATATTGCGCCCGGAGAATCACTGGTTAAATCCCGCCCTTTTCGCAGTCCCCATCACACCACCAGCCAAATCGGCCTTATCGGTGGCGGAACAGCCC
>CAZUUL010000047.1:0-7175 GCA_964623155.1 uncultured Gammaproteobacteria bacterium | reverse complement strand
CAAACACGATCCTAAACTAATCCGTTATCCCGATCCCCGTCTCAAAGAAGTACTCAAAGAATCATACGGGATTCTTACCTACCAAGATGACGTTCAGCTTACAGCCATAGCTATTGCTGGTTACTCTTGGCTTGAAGCCGACAAATTACGCAAAGCGGTCGGCAAGAAAATTCCCGCTGAAATGAAACGCCAGCGAGAAAAATTTATCGAAGGTTGCGTTAAAAACGGTTTAAATAAGGACCGGGCAGCCGAGTTTTTTAATTTGATCGAGCCCTTCGCCGGCTATGGTTTTGGTAAAGCCCATGCTGCCTGCTATGCCATGATTGTATTCAGAACAGCTTACCTCAAAGCCCATTTCCCAGTTGAATTTATGACTGCCCTTCTGACAGCCGAGTCAAGAGGCGCATCCGGGCCCCTTCGGGAACAAAAGCTGGCCCAAGCTGTGGAAGAATGCCGGCGTATGAATCTGACTATGTTGCCACCGGATATTAATACTTCAGGCGTCGAGTTTAGTATAGAAAATAACTGCCTTCGTTTTGGGCTATCGGCCATAAAAAATGTAGGCCAGGCTGCAATCGACACCATCCTTTCGTCGCGCCAGACAAGCGGAGGCTTCACATCGCTGGCGAATTTTTGTTCCCGCGTAGATTTATCCAAAGTCAACCGGAAAACTGTCGAGAGTCTCATCAAAGCCGGAGCGCTCGATAGATTTGGAAAGAGAGCCGCGCTGTTTCTCACTTACCCCCAGATTTTATTGCAAATCCAGGCTCAAAAAAAGCACCGGGCTGAAGGTCAAACGTCGCTTTTTGACCAAAGTGACGAAAGCCAAATCAGCAATGCAAAAGATAACCTGCAACAAGTAGAAGAATTCAGCCAGCAGGAGCTTCTGGCATTCGAAAAACAGCTCCTTGGTTTTTATCTCTCCGAACACCCGCTGTCACGCTTCCTGACTACAATTTCTGAAAAAACCACCTGCAGTTTGGCAGAGCTTGGAACTTCCCATATAAAAACGATCGTCGTCGTAGGCGGTTTGGTTGCCGCGGTCAAAAAAATATTTACCCGCAGTGGTAATAATGAAATGGCTTTTGTCCGGCTGGAAGATAAAACGGGATCGGTGGAACTTGTTGTATTTCCCAAAACATACGAGCAAACTAAATCTTACTGGACATCAGATCGGATTGTTTTAGTCAAAGGAAAGGTGGATGAGAAGGAGGACCGGCTGACGATTCTTGTTGAAGCAGTAAAAACTGTTGCTTGAATTCATTTTAAGTCTTTATTATAATGATAAAACAAAGACAATTTCCCCTGCCTTTTTATCACAAGGCAGGGAGAGTTCAGAGGCAAACAAATTTTTTTTTGATTCTTGCCTTGGCTTCTGAACTGGGTTTTTCTATCGCTCTCCCGATAGTGGGAGGAATTATAATTGGCAGTTTTTTTGATAGTAAATTACGAACGCAACCAGCCTTCACGCTGGTTCTTCTGGTTGTTGGCGTTATGATTGGTATGTATAATTTTTTTATCGCAGTCCGGAGAGGAATGGAAAAGTTTAAATGAAACCACACATTGCTATAGCTGCAGAAAAAGTAGCCGAAATTTTTGCTTTTCCCGTTACCAACTCCGTTATCATGACCTGGCTGGTTACAGCCTTTATGATTTTTATCGGATTTTGGAGTGTTCGTCATCTGCAAACGGTTCCGCGAGGCATACAAAATTTTTTGGAGATGCTTGTGGAAGGTTTGACGGGATTGTTGCAAAGTATTACTGGTGAAAAGACACATGAATTTTTTCCCTTGCTAGCCACCTTTTTTTTCTTTATCATCGTCGCCAACTGGTCAGGGTTACTGCCTGGAGTAGGGTCAATCGGGCTTTATAAAACCGTTCATGGTGAGCAGGAATTTATACCCCTTTTTCGCGTTTTTACCGCTGACATTAATACCACCCTCGCTCTAGCAATCGTGGCTGTGGTTGCGCTTCAATATTATGGTATAAAGACGTTGGGTAGCAAGTATCTTACGCGCTATATAAATATTAAAAACCCGATCTTATTTTTTGTTGGCGTATTGGAGATTGTCTCAGAGTTTGCCCGCATCATTTCCTTTGCCTTCCGTTTGTTTGGCAATATTTTTGCAGGAGAGGTGCTGCTAACTATCGTGGCTTTTATCATGCCATATTTTCTTTTTTTTGCTCCCCTGCCCTTTTTTGGGCTTGAGCTTTTTGTAGGTTTTATTCAAGCATTTATTTTTACCACGTTGACAGCAGTATTTTTAAGGGTTGCAACAGTAGCTGAAGAACATTGAGTTCGATTAAATAGATAATAGAAGATGGAAAGTAGTGGTTGAAGATAGTCGATAGAAGATAGATATTCTTAGATTATTAAAGGAGGAGGTGTTAGTTTAAGTATATGCCACAAGATCCAATAACACTCATGACTGGCTTTACCATTGCCATAGGAGGCATGTTGCCAGCTTTCGCCATTGGTTGGATAACCGCCAAAGCGGTTGAAGCAATTGGAAGAAACCCAGAGGCAACGAGTGAAATCAGAACCACCATGATATTAGGCGTTGCTTTTGCGGAAGCGATAGCAATTTATGCCTTGGTGACGGCGCTGATTATTAAATTCGTTAGATAAAATTAAAAGTTTTTGGACTTTTAGCATGGAACAACTTGGAATTAATCCCAAATTGTTGCTTGAGCAGATAGTTAATATTCTCATTTTGCTTGTCATTCTCTCAAAATTCGTCTATCGACCGATGTTGAAAATGATGAGCGAACGCGAGAGCCGGATAAAAAAAGGTCTGGCGTTAACGCAAAAGATGGAAGATGAACAGGAAAAACTTAAGCAGCAAAAAAAACTCCTCCTGGAGGAGGCGCGTAACCAGGCCAGTATCCTGATTCAGGAGGCCCAAAAACAGGGACTGGAAGAAAAAGAATCCATTCTCGCTCAAGCACATCAGGATGCCAAACGGGCTATCGAGGACGGATTGGCTGTGTTGAATGCCAAGCAAGAAGAACAGGAACAAAAGCTTAGACGCGAAATAGGTGATCTTGTAATTGAACTTACAGAGCGTTTGCTCACAACAAGGATTGACAGTAAAATGCAAAAGAAAATTCTTGAACAACAGCTTATGGAGCTGGAGAGAACAAATCTCGGGAAAAGCAATTGAGGTATTGCAATGCAAAAGAAAAAGAAAGTTAACAAAGTAAAAAAAATTACTGCTGAAGTTGTCACGGCCATACCTTTGACACTTCAGCAGGAAACCAAGATTAGAAACTGGATAGTCAAAACCCTGGGCCGGGAAGTCGAGATAAAAGTTAGAGTGGAAACTGGTATTATTGCCGGACTGTTTGTCAGAGCCAATGACTGGATTTTTGACGGAACTTTTATTCATCATCTAAAACGTCTGCGCGAAACCTTTGTCAGAGGATAAACAGCCTATGGTTGATATCAACAAACAATTGCAAATGAAAATCAAAGAGTTTGTGCCAAAAGCCGATGTGGCCATGGTAGGTGAAGTGGTAAATGCAGGTGACGGGGTCGCCTTTATTTCAGGTTTGGGCAACGTGGCTTCGCAAGAACTCCTCGATTTTCCCGGAGGAGTAAGGGGAATTGCTCTCAATTTAGAAGACAACGGGGTCGGATCGATTATTTTGGGAGATTTCAGCGCTATTTCCGAAGGCGATATTGTCCGCGCTACCGGAAAACTCTTGCAAGTGCCGGTGGGGCGGGAACTTTTGGGGAGAGTTATAAATCCTTTGGCTGAGCCGCTCGACGGCGGGGGAAAGATAAAAACCAAACAGACTTCAGCGGTTGAAAAAATAGCACCCGGGGTCACGGCCCGCCAGCCGGTTGATACACCGGTTCAAACAGGAATAAAAGCCATCGACAGTATGATTCCCATCGGGCGGGGACAGCGCGAGCTGATCATCGGCGATCGGGGCACAGGGAAAACGGCGATCACTCTCGATACCATCCTTAATCAAAAAAACCAGAACCTGATTTGCATTTATGTAGCGATCGGGCAAAAAGAAAGCAAAGTTGCCCAGTTTATCGAGACTCTCCGGGTAAAACGGGCGCTCGATTATACGATAGTGGTTGCCGCCAATGCTTCTGATCCTGCAGCTCTTCAGTATTTGGCACCTTACGCGGCCACCAGCATGGGTGAATATTTTCGCGATCAGGGCCAGGATGTTTTGCTGGTGTATGATGACTTGACTAAACATGCCTGGGCCTACAGACAGATTTCCCTGGTGCTCAAACGGCCGTCCGGGCGTGAAGCCTACCCGGGCGACATATTTTATCTCCATTCACGTCTACTTGAACGCTCCTGCCGTTTAAACAAGGAAAATGGCGGCGGATCTTTAACCGCACTTCCTATCATAGAAACGCAAGCTGGTGACCTTTCGGCCTATATTCCTACCAATGTCATTTCCATCACTGACGGCCAGATTTATCTGGAATCAGATTTGTTTTACGCCGGCATCCGGCCGGCTGTAAATGTCGGTTTATCGGTTTCCCGGGTCGGCGGGACTGCTCAAACCAAGGCTATGAAACAAGTGGCCGGATCTCTGCGGCTTGATTTGGCTCAATACCGCGAATTGGCTGCTTTTGTTCAGTTTGCATCAGATTTAGATGCGGCGACACGAGCCAGGATTGAAAGGGGAGCCCGTATGGTTGAGCTTTTGAAGCAGCCGCAATTTGTGCCCATGCCGGTCGAGGAGCAAATCGTAGTGTTTTGGATGGCCACAGCTGGTTATTTGAATGACGTGCCTCTGGAGAAGATACAGCAATTTGAAAGGGAATACCTTAAATTTTTAAACCAGGGTTATAAGAAAATATTAGAGGAAATTAAAAAACAGAAAAAACTTAGTGATGAGATTGTTGGGAGACTGAAAAAGGCGACAGAGGAGTTTAAAGAACAATGATTTTTAATTTTTATTTATGTCAAGTATTCGCTTAATCAAAAGAAGAATCAGATCAGCAAGAAATATTTCACAAATTACCCGAGCCATGCAAATGGTGGCAGCATCGAAGATGAAGAGAGCGCAAGAGCGAGCCCTGGCCGGGAAACCTTACGCCGAAAAAATAAGCGAAATGGTAAGTAGTCTTTCACACGGAGTAAACCCAAACCTTCACCCGCTTCTTAGGCGAGAGGGTGGAGAAAAGTTACTTGTTATTCTCATCTCTACTAACAAAGGCCTTTGCGGAGCCCTAAATACTGAACTTTTCCGGAGTTTAAACGCTCTCCCAAACGATGAAGCGATTGACGCTGTAGCGCTTGGAAAGAAAGGGGCAAGTCATTTGGGCAAAACAGGCAAAAATCTTATCGCTGATTTTTCCGAAGAACCCTTTAGCAAACATATGGGAGGAGTCACGAAGCTGATTATTGATGGCTTCTTAGCAAAAAAATATAAAAAGGTATTTATAATCTATAACAAATTTATTTCAGCCTTAAAGCAGCAGCCGGAGCGAGAACTCCTCTTGCCGTTACATTTGCTTGAAATGGAAACAGATAGTCATGCCGACCAGAATAGTAATTTGCTTATCGAACCTTCCCGCGAGGCCATTTTTGAATCGCTCCTGCCTTATTTTATCGAAGTAAAAGTTCGTGCAGCCTTACTTCAAGCCGAAGCTAGCGAGCATTCAGCTCGGATGATTGCTATGAAAAACGCAACCGACAATGCCGATGATTTTATTAGTGAATTAACCGCTGAATACAATAAAGCCAGGCAACAGGCGATTACCTATGAAATTGCGGATATGGTGACGGCAAGGAGTGCGGTAGAAGAATAATTATTAAGGGGACAACTTGCGAGTTTGCAAGGTGTCCCCTTGCAAGGCACAATATGAATACAGGCAAAATTACACGAATCGTTGGCCCGGTTGTTGACGTTAAGTTTGCTAAACAAGTGCCAACTATTTTTAGTGCTCTTTATGTTATGGTTGGTAAGACAAGGCTTGTTCTTGAGGTGGCACTTATTTTGGGGGATCAGGTTATCCGTTCGATTGCCATGGGTTCAACTGACGGACTTCAACGCGGCACGGAGGTTGTCGATACGGGCCGGCCGATCAACGTACCGGTGGGCAAAGAGACGCTGGGCAGAATTTTTAATGTCGTTGGTGATGTAATAGACAATGCCCCGCAACCGAAAATAAAAAAAACTTATCCTATTCACAGAAATGCCCCATCTCTTACCCAGCAAAGCGTAAAACTTGAAGTTCTGGAAACTGGCCTGAAAGTTATCGATCTCATCGCGCCATTTGTTAAGGGAGGTAAAGTGGCCGCTTTTGGTGGGGCTGGAGTCGGCAAGACAGTACTTATCCAAGAACTTATTCGCAATGTCGCGACAGTCCATGGTGGCGTGTCTGTCTTCACTGGTGTTGGCGAGAGGTCAAGAGAGGGTAATGATCTGTGGCTTGAAATGAAAAGCTCGGGCGTATTTAACAAAACCGCCCTGGTTTTTGGCCAAATGAATGAACCGCCCGGTGCAAGGTTTCGGGTAGCGCTTACGGGTTTAACCATGGCTGAGTACTTCAGGGATGAAGAAGGCCAGGATGTTTTGCTGTTTATAGATAATATTTTCCGTTTCGCCCAGGCAGGATCAGAAGTATCGGCTCTTTTAGGCCGCATCCCGTCAGCCGTTGGTTATCAACCGAGTCTCGCTTCCGAGATGGGACAACTGGAAGAACGGATTACTTCAACTAAAACCGGTTCTATCACCTCACTCCAGGCAGTTTATGTTCCGGCCGATGACTATACCGATCCAGCACCCGTAGTCACTTTTGCACATCTTGACGCTTCAATTTCACTCGAACGTAGCATTGCCGAACAGGGGATATATCCGGCGGTAGATGCTCTCGCCTCAAATTCGAGAATTCTTGATCCCAATGTTGTTGGTGAGGATCACTATCAGACTGCGCGCGGAGTCCAGAAAGTTTTACAGCGCTACAAAGATCTGCAAGATGTTATAGCGATTTTAGGCATAGAAGAGTTGTCTGATGAAGACAAACACATCGTATCCCGGGCGAGAAAAATTCAGCGTTTTCTATCGCAGCCTATGTTTGTTGCCGAAGCCTATACTGCCCGGGCCGGTAAATACGTTCCCTTGCCCGAGACAATCCGCGGTTTTAAAGAGATATTGGATGGAGAGCATGACCAAAAATCTGAAGAAGCATT
>CAZUUL010000046.1:0-7192 GCA_964623155.1 uncultured Gammaproteobacteria bacterium | reverse complement strand
GAATTCTGACTCAGTACCACGTCACTGAGTGCAGCGAAGGGACGTGGGTATCTATTTTTGCTTTACAAAACAAAGCAGGCTTAACTCCATACCAAATTTTTTCCTTCCATGTTGGCCATTTTTGATTTGTTACTTTAAGATGAATAAATCTACTTGGTTTTTTGATCCAATCATAAATTCCATCAGCTAAACTTCCTGGCTCTATAATCAAATTTGGTTTTGCCTTATTGTCTCGATATATAGCAATAGCAGCACCGATCCATGCTCCAAGAACAGCAAATAACAAATCCTTTACTAAGATTTGCCAATTTTGAAATAAGTAATCAATCATGTTGAGTTTACCCTTTTACTATTGTAAAATAATAGTAACAAATGTTAAGTTAATTTACAATGATAAAAGACAATGAAATTCCTGAGTTGCTTACACTAAAAGAGGCTTGTGAGATTTTAAAAGTCCATCCCAATACATTACGTCAGTGGGATCAGAAGGGTATTTTAAAAGCAGTTAGATTCGGTACAAGAAAAGACAGAAAATATCGAAAAGAAGATATAATGAAAATACTGAACAAGAAATAATATGGAAACTCGCCAGTTTGTTACCAATGTTGGTCTGATTACGAGCAATGGTCCCTATGGTCATAATGTTATGGCGTGTGAGTGGACACACCATATTTCTTATACACCATTCTTGATTTTGGTGTGCATTGGGCCCAACAAGGCAACGTTTACAAATATCAAAGAAAGCAAAGAATTTGGAGTAAATATTGCGGCCTCTGACCAAAATTCAGTTGCAAGCATTGTCGGAAACAATAGTGGTAAAACCGTAGATAAAATAAAGGTTTTAGAAGAACTGGGCCTAATCTTTTACGGGGCAAGCAAGATCGATACACTCATGATTGAGGGTGCGGCAATGAATGCTGAATGTAAATTGATAAAGTTCGTTGAGATTGGAGATCACCCATTATTTATTGGTGAGGCTTTGACAATGGTAGAGGTAGAAAAGAAACCGTTAATTTATCACGACGGTAAATACTGGATGCATGGAGATCAGATCAAAAAACCAGATGAAGAAGTGTTGGCCCAGTTTGCTGATGTGATTAGAAAATTCAAGAAAGGAAATAAATAAATCTATGGCGTTTTATTTAGTTAGAGCTAAACCAAAGAAGGATTTTTTACCAAAGCTTTCTGGTTTACTAAAGCAAAATGCTTTTGTAGACATTCAACCATTTGGACATGCAATAACTAAGGGATTGGAAAATGCGCGGTTTGACGATAAGAAAAATATAGCCGTATGGGAAGAGAAAGATTTTTGTAGTCCGCCCCTAGAGGAAGAACGTAAAGCAGTACTTGATTCATATTTTTATGATGTACAAGTAGAAAAAGTCAAAGAGGGTGAAGGATGGAAGCGGATTGAAAATCTCCCGATGTTGTTTGCAAATATTTGATAGTTTAGTTATGGGAGTTCTTGTCCGCGCACGGGCGGGAGTCCTTCGACTTCGCTGGAGGGATAAAGGTACTTCGGCCGAGTTTATCCCGAGCAGAGCCACGTCTGACGTGGCAGAGTCGAGGGACTCAGTGTAAAGGCAAATCGTTCTATTCTAATCAGAAATTAAGTATGAAAATCAAAGATTTGTTTCTTACTCACGTTTGAGTTTCCTTCTTAAGAATTGAAAGAAAGTCGTAAGGAGTTACGATCTTGATTCCTTCATGTTCTTTTAGATCTAATAAATGATGATCTCCGCTGACAATATAATCAGCATGAGCCTCTTGTGCCGCATGGAGAAATTTATCATCTTGTGGATCTCGTTTGATGATTATTTTCTCAGGGAGTACCGCTTCTAACGTCACATAACTTAACTTTACTAACAGTTCCATAACTTCTCTCCGTTGCTCTGGAGTACGTTTGTGGTATCTAATAACTTTTTCTCTGTTGATAACATCCTCAGCTTCTGCCAAGATTGAAGGAGAAGTTATCAAAAGAAATTGTTGCGTTGTAAAAGCTTTATAGAGTTGTAGTGGGGGAGATGCCTTCTTGGTGATTATCGCACTAACTAAAATATTGGTATCTAATACTGCTCGAATCATGCATTGTTTTTTTTCTCAGCTCGTACTTGTTGTACAGTTTGATTAACTTCTCTTTGCAAATCTTGCGGATCAGCTTCAGGCATATCTGCTCGAATGCTATCCAGTTTTTGAACTGCTTCGTCCCATTGAGATTGAGTTAAGCGTTTTGTAGGATCAAGAAGCTTTTCATAATCTTCAACACTTAAAAGAACTGCTGCATCTCGGTTGTATTTTTTGATGACAATTCTGTCTTTGCCATACATAACACGGTCAACAAGATCAGCTAAATTTACTCTAAATTCCTCAATAGAAACGGAGTTTTTTATCATATCTAAGACTATATACTAGATCTTAAGATTTGTCAAGTCTGTAGGGAATAGTGAAGGAGCTCACGTTTACTGACACAACGACGTCATTCTGATCCCGATTAAATCGGGGGAAGAATCCCGTTGGGCTCTTGAAGCTAGCGTGTCGGAAACGTGAGTAATTACAGGTAGCAAAGGTGCAACGGATACATGCGGTAAATATGCTATAATGCCTCTATGCAATTAACTTACGAAGACAAACGTAAGAGAACAATAGAGGGTAAAGAAATTATCGCCTTCGCCAGTTTTTCTTCATATCATCTTATTGCAGTAACCGCCAGAGCGAAACTGGAAAATATTGTCTTTAACTTTGGCAAAGAATTGCCAATTCCCGGAGGAATACCGACTGTCGATAATCCCAAGTGGACGGGAAGTTTTTATGATGATACGGAAGTAATGTTATTAAGTCGTGCCATTTATGGAGAAGCCGGAGGAGAACCTAAAGAAGCAAAAGTAGCCGTCGGCTGGGCGATAAGAAATAGAGTTGAAGATAGTAGAAATAGATGGGGAATAACGTAAAATCAACCTAAACCTGATTGGGTCGATGAGAAAAAACATACGGTCCAAATTGGCGCTACTCGTTTCTATAAACTATGAGAATAATATCCCTAATTCTTATTGTTGTTATTATTTATTTGGTTAGAGAAATAACGATACTAAAATCACATATTTCAACCATTCCTAACCAAAATATACAACCCATAAATAATTGTGTTGTAAGTAATCCCCGTTCACGATTGTTGTTATGGAGTTCTGAAGTCTCACCAAATGAAAAATATCGAGCTACTTCTTACACCGGAGATTACGCAGACAGATATCACTATTACCAAGTCTTCATAACAGATTTAACTAACGATAGGATGAATAGAATTTATAGTGGAGATTTCAGATCGTCTAATTGGAAATGGACTAAGGATAATAAAATAGAGATTACATACGACTGTGGAACAGGATGCAGGGCAACAAAAATAATGGGAGTTGATGAAACAGTAGCTCTTTCGGAGGACAAAGAAGGCTTGATTTCTAAAGAGAATGGCTGGAAGATTGATTTTTTTAAGTCTTTTTGATAACAGGTTTAGCTTATCCCTCGCCCACAGGAAAAAACGCCGCGTCAAACGCGGCAGTCACGTTTGACGTGACGCAAAAATTTTAAAGAGCTGGTATAAAGAATTACCACCAGGAGATGCAGAATTAAAGAGGGGTGGTGCAGAAAGATTCTAGAATGCTCGGCGGAGCCGAGCAAAAATCGCGCGCGCGTGCAAAAAATAGCCCTTCGATAAACTCAGGGTAAACTGAGGCGCGGCGGGTGGGCACATTCGACAAGCTCAGTGTAAAGGCGCCGCTTTTGTAAATGGTCAGCTTAAAAATGGTAAAATTAACATTTATAAATACTTGAAGGTTAACTAAAGCAAATTTTAATTTGTCTAAACCAGGACGAGAGATTCCGTATGAAATTACTTCTCACCTCATCAGGGCTTACAAATAAATCAATAGAACATGCACTTCTAGAACTTCTTGGCAAGCCATTTAAAGAAGCTTATTTAACATTTGTCCCTACTGCTGCAAATGTTGAAAAAGGAGATAAAACATGGCTGGTTGAGGACATGAACAACTTTAGAATACTTGGTTTTGCTTCTCTTGATGTTATAGATATATCAGCTGTACCAAAGGATATATGGCTTCCAAGTTTTGAGAATGCAGCTATCCTCGTTTTTGGAGGAGGTAACGATAAGTACTTGCTTAAATGGATTAGAGAATCTGGATTGCAAGAGTATCTTCCAAAATTATTGGAAACAAGAGTGTATGTTGGAATTAGTGCAGGAAGTATGGTGACTGCACAAACTGTCTCTTTCTCAAGTTCCGGAATTTTGTATTATGAGCAAACAGGAAACCTCAAGAATACCAGCGGACTAGGTTTTGTAGACTTTGAAATAAGACCACACTTAAACTCAGAGTGGTTTCCTAAAGTTCGACTCGATTACCTTGAGAAACTAGCAAAAGAGACACCTAACACTTTTTACGCTATAGATGACAATACTGCAATCCAAGTAGTGGATGATAAAATATCTGTTGTCTCTGAAGGGGAATGGAAGAAGTTTAACTAAACATTTTCCTGCACTCTGTCTTTTTTACGAGGTCGAGGTTTTTTTCGAAAGAGTCCACTTACGATGTTAGTTTAATCCAAGCTAGCGGTTTTTACTACAGATGAATCGATTCATCTGTAGTAATCTTCTACACCTGGGAAGTGAAACTATAGTTGAGAAATAGCGCTTGCGCGCTATGAGCAGCGGAAAAAGATAAATAGAATGCTTGTCATCTGTTACGATACCCATTGCTATAATGCATTCCTTGCCAAATGGGAAAAGTCATTCCATCTCTTTATAAAACGGTATGAAACGTCGATGTATGTTCCCTTTATACAAATTAGTGAGTGTCCCTTAACGACGAGTAACTGCAAAAGCGTGGGTGAAGAACCATAGAGAGTGAACATCTGTACTATGGGGGGTAATGAATCGTCATAGTCGACCACCATATCCATAAAGAAAATAATTGGCAGTATTTTTAACAACAATGTTCCAACCGATATTCTCTAGTCGTTGTTCTAATTCTTTTGGTTTATAAAAGACTTTAATAATAGTAAATGTTTGTCCATCATTTAGTTTTCGAAGACTAGTAAGTTCCTTTGGGTTATTTTTTGTGTCTTTTGATCCTTCACTTTTGAGTGAATCAACAAAGAATACGCGACCATTGGGTTTTAGTGCTGTTCGTACGAGCTGCCAAAACTTTTGAAATCGCTCAGGTGGTACATGAGAAAGCCAGAAGCTGAAGAAGACGGCGTCGTACTGTGTTGATGGTTGCCAATCAAAGAAATCTACTTGAACAAACGTAACTTTATTTGTACCAACTTTCTCCTTATTTATTGCTAAAACTTCAGGAGACGCATCAACAGCGGTTACATGATTGGTATATTTAACCAACTCTTGTGTCCACCATCCTGTGCCGCAAGCAAGTTCTAAAACCTCTCCTTTTGGATTGAATCGTTTGAGTTCTTTTTTTATTTCTTCAACTTCGGCAAACCATTGTGCATTTAATGCTATTCCATGATCATATCGGCCTTTGCGTAGAAACCATTCATCATATTCATTGGCACGAGAACGATAATAAGTATATTCTAACGTAGTTTTCTGGTATAATTAATGAACCGCGACAAGCGGATTTTTATTATGATACCGATTCGAAATGTAGCTATTATTGCCCATGTTGATCATGGGAAAACGACACTTGTCGATGCTCTGCTTAAACAATCAAAAACGAAACTCCGTAAAGACGCAGCAGATTCACTTATTATGGATAGTAACGAGCTTGAGCAGGAACGGGGGATTACCATTTTTTCTAAGAATGCATCAGTCGTGTGGAACGGAACAAAAATAAATATTATTGATACCCCTGGACATGCTGATTTTGGCGGTGAAGTTGAGCGAGTATTAAAAATGGCTGATGGCTGTTTACTCCTTGTCGATGCAAAAGAAGGACCAATGCCGCAAACCCGTTTTGTCCTTAAAAAAGCCCTGGAAATGAAGCAAAAAATAATTGTGGTGGTTAATAAAATCGATAAACCCGATGCCCGCGTGCAGTATGTTTTAAATAAAACACTCGACTTATTTTTGGAATTAGGAGCAGACGATACAGCGGCAGATTTTCCTATTGTCTATACTTGTGCAAAAGAGGGCAAAGCAGGTTTAACAGATGCCTTAGAAAAAATGACCGATATTTCACCGATTTTTAATACCATTTTAGAACACATTCCAGCTCCATCAGGAGAACACAACCACCCCCTGCAAATGCTTATAACTTCTTTATCAAGTGATCCACATAAAGGAAGAATCGCCATTGGCCGGATTTACAATGGAATAATGCGCCTCGGTCAAGAAGTAGCACAAATTACCCGAGATAAACATATTAATAGATATAAAATTACAGCACTGATGACCTTTGAAGGACTTGATCAAGTAGAGGTACAAGAGGCAGTAACCGGAGACATTGTGGCAATTGCTGGTATAGCTAGGCCAGTTATTGGCGAAACCGTGGCTGATGTTACCACTCCAATTGCCTTGCCTCTTTTAGCTATCGAAGAGCCAACGATCCGTATGACCTTTATGGTCAACACTTCACCTTTTGCAGGGAAAGAAGGAGAATTTAAGACGTCAAGGCAACTAAGTGATAGGCTTTATAAAGAGCTTGAGACTGATATGGCACTTCGCGTAGAGGATGATGCAAATGGCGGCTGGACGGTATCAGGCAGAGGTGAACTCCACTTAGCAATTTTCATTGAACGCATGCGCCGTGAGGGATATGAATTTCAAGTAGGACGACCACAGGTTATCGATAGAGTCATAAATGGAGAAAAACTCACCCCGTATGAGCGAATATTTATTGAAGTTCCCGATGAGTTTAATGGCATTGTTATGCAAAAACTTGGAATGCGACGAGGAAAACTTCAAGATATGAGAACGGAAGATAGTATAACCTCTATGGAATTTGTCATTTCAACCAGAGGACTTTTTGGCTATAGAAGTGAATTTGTTACCGATACTCGGGGCTTAGGAATTATAAATACACTATTTTATCGGTATGCTTCCGATAATGGGTATGTTCGTGAACGAGAACAAGGTTCTCTTGTTGCCTACGAAACTGGCACGACAAATTTGTACGGTCTGACTAATGTTCAGGATCGCGGAGTACCTTTTTTGGGACCAGGTGAG
>CAZUUL010000045.1:0-7261 GCA_964623155.1 uncultured Gammaproteobacteria bacterium | reverse complement strand
CTGTCGCGGCTACTAGTTCTCCCACCCGGCGCACCCGCCTGTTACCCAGGTGATCAATGTCATCAACCCCACCATTGCCGGTTGCTAATTTAATCAAATAGCGGATAGTTTCAATTATGTCTTCTTTGGTCAACACCCAGTTCTGGGGTATGTTTTCTGTAGCCAGACCGAGTTTTTTGCTGATTTTAAAGCGGCCTACCCGGCCGAGATTGTAGCGGCGCGGATCAAAAAACATATTTCGCAAAAGTTCCTGAGCGTTATCCAGGACAATCGGCTCGCCCGGCCGCATCTTTTTGTAAATCTCCAGCGTCGCTTCTACCTGACCTTGTGTCGTATCTTTTTCCAAAGTCTTATTCAAAAATGGAAGTTCCTGACCGCCGGCTATCCCGGAAAAAACTCTCTCTATCTCTTCGTTGCTGCTAATTCCGATTGCCCGTAAAAAAACTGTCGCCGGAAATTTTCTCCGGCGATCAATTCGAACGGTAAGAACATCGTTGCGGTTGATGTTGAATTCAAGCCAGCTGCCATGCAGGGGGCGAATTTCCGCCATGTAGAGCATGCGGCCGGTTATCGGATCAACTTCTCCGGTAAAAAAGACTCCGGGAGAACGAACAAGCTGGTTAACTACCGCCCGCTCGATACCATTTATAATAAAGGTACCATTTTCAGTCATGGCGGGGATATCGCCTAGAAAGATTTCTTGAGAAATCGTTCTGCCGGTCTTTTTATTGGTTAGGGTCGCTTCGACTTTGAGGGGAATTTCGTAGTTAACGCCTTTATCAAGGGCTTCGCTTGGACTGTATTTAGGTTCGGCAAACGCATGTTTACCCAAGGTCAACGTCCAGTTTTTTCCGGTAAAGTCTTCAATTGGAGAAATTTCTGCAATGGCTTCGGCAATCCCATGTTTAAGAAACCATTCGTATGATTCTTTTTGCACTTCAATCAAATCAATAGCTGGAACACGCGCAGGAAGTTCATTTCCCCAGTTTACTCGTTTAAGATGACTTAGGAGAATATCACTCTTCATTTGATGGTTACGGCAGTCTGACAAAGCTTACTCTAATTTTTGCAAACGAAAAAAATGGCGTACTGAGACGCTGTACGCCTTTTTTGATATTTAACTGATGTCTTTATAGCATAGCGCGATCCTCTTGTCAATAACCCGCCCCAAGGCTATACTATGCTTATGGCAGTAATCACTGTTTCCGATCTTAAAAAGTATTACCAAGTCCATCAAAAACAACCCGGATTTGCCGGTTCGCTAAAATCATTGTTTCAGCGCAAATACTACCAGGCAAAAGCAGTTGACGGCATCGGCTTTACCATAGTCGAGGGAGAACTGGTCGGCTTTATCGGCCCCAATGGCGCCGGCAAAACAACTACCCTCAAATGTCTTTCCGGTCTTCTCTACCCAACCAGCGGTAAAGTTGAAGTCCTGGGATTTACTCCATTTGAACGCAAGAGTGCATTTTTAAAACAAATAGCCTTGGTCATAGGCCAGAAAAAACAGGTCTGGTAGGAATTACCACCCATAGAAACATTTATCCTCAATAGAGAAATTTATGAAATTCAAGAAAATAAAATTAAAAAAACTCTGGAAGAGTTAGTCGAACTGTTAGACGTTAAGAGTGTTCTTAATGTTCAGGTACGCAAACTCTCGCTTGGCCAGCGCATGAAATGTGAACTCATAGCAGCCCTTATCCATTCGCCAAAAGTCCTGTTTTTGGATGAACCAACCATCGGCCTTGATGTAGTCATGCAGCAGAATCTGCGCGAGTTTATCAAAGAATACAACCAACGCTTTAAAGCCACCATTCTTTTAACCAGTCACTACATGGAGGATGTCAAAGAACTTTGTGAGCGGGTGATTATTATTGATCATGGCAAAATTCTTTTTGACGGAAAACTGAATGACATTGTCAAAGAATATGCAAAAAATAAATTCCTGTCAGTGGTATTTAGTGAAAAGGTCACCAAAGACAGGTTGGAAAAACTGGGCGAAATCAAGGACTATGAACCCTATAAAACTATTATCTCTGTACCACGAGAACAATCCAATCACGTGGCGGCAAAGCTGCTTGAACATTTCCCAGTTGAGGACCTCAACATCGAAGAAGCTGATATTGAGGATATCATCCGCGACGTGTTTTCCAGAACGTCTGTCGAATCTAAAAACCCTCTCTAATTTAACAATTGCTTATGCGCTTTCTTAGAATTTTTCTCCTTCATTTTGAACTCATCGCCGAACACCGGTCCCGGTCATTTGTCTATTTTATTATGTCTTTTCTCAACCCTTTAGTTCTTCTCTTGTTTTGGAAAGGAGCACTAGCCCAAAACAGTGGTACTATAGCCGGATGGCAGCTATCAACGGTCACCACGTATTATTTTCTTCTGACCGTTGCCGGAGCTCTGCTCATGTCACATATTGAAGAAGATATTGGCGAACACGACATTCAACAAGGAGAGCTTGTTAAATATTTGCTTCGTCCTGTTTCATATTATTGGATGAAATTTGCCGAGGAAATTCATTACCGCGTCTTGCAAGGAGCATATGGTATTTTGACATGTTTACTCCTGATTTTTGTGTTTGGCCCTTTTTTTGTTTTAACCAGTTCACCTTTTATTTTACTGCTTAGTATTATTTGTACCATTCTGGCCTATTTTCTCGCCTTTAATTTTAAAATGATCATTGGTCTTTTATCTTTTTGGATAATTGAGAATCGCGGTATTTTGCAACTCACTGAAATATTTATGATTATCTTTGCCGGATATGTTATGCCTTTGCAACTTATGCCGTCCTGGTTGCAAACTTTGACACACATTCTTCCGTTTGCCTACATGATCTATTTTCCTATAGCTGCATTTCAGGGAAATCTTGCTTTTGCCGAACTTCTTGTAGTAATTGTTAAACAGATTATATGGTTGATTATCTTTTATTCTATTTATCAAATTCTCTGGATTAAAGGTATAAAGAAATTTACCGCTGTTGGACAGTAAATCTTATGAAACATTATTTAAGAATTTACAGCTGCCTTCTTAGATTAAATCTGGCTGCACTCGTAGCCTATCGCGTCAACTTTATTAACAGTTTTATTTCCAGTCTTAGCTGGGCTGTTTTTTCTATAATTTCTATCGTCATTTTAACAAGTAAAACAAAGGTGGTATTTGGCTGGAGCAGAGACGAACTTATTATTCTCACAGGTGCATATAGTATCGTTATTGGAGTATTTCACGCTTTCTTTTCGCGTAACTTTGAACTTTTCTCGGATTTGGTTTTCTTTGGAAAACTAGATACTGTTCTTACCAAACCTGCTGACGACCAGTTTCTTCTCAGCTTTTGGAGATTTAGTTATTCCAGTTTGGCAAGAGTACTTCTGGGAATAGGATTTACTCTATGGATGATTATAAAAAATGAAATTGCTTTAACACTCATGGGGATCATTGGTTTTTTTGTACTAATGATTGTAGGAATTGTTATCATTTATGCTATTTGGTTTACGACAATCACCTTAACTATCTGGTTTCCCCGACTTTCCAATCTGGTTCATTTACTCTTTCTAGTCACTGGTTTTGCCCGTTATCCAGCTGAGATGTATTATGGTTTAAAAACTTATATTCTTTTTTTTCTTTTGCCAATTATTCTAGTTGTTTCTACACCAACCAAAGCCCTGCTTAACAAAACTCTCCAAGGAGAAGTGCTTGACCTGATTGCTTTTGCCATAATGCTTTTTTTCTGCTCCCGTCTATTTTGGAAATTTGCTCTTAAACACTATACTAGCGCGAGTAGTTAATAACACTTTAATAATATATATCATTAAATAGACAAAGTCATTAGACCATGCCAAAGTGCTGATTCCTCTAAATGAAGGCTAATATGAATAAGTATCTTCAGGTTGCCAGAAATACAATTGATGAGTACTTGACTTACCGGCTCAACTTTATCATGTGGCGGGTAAGAAGTGTTTTGCGGATTCTTATTGTTTATTTTCTCTGGAGTTCCATATTTTCCTCACATCAAAAAATTTTGGGTTATGAAAAATCACAGATGCTTACATATATTGTTGGTATCTCAATTATTTGGGCTCTGGTTTTTGCCACTAGAACCCAAGACATTGCCACTGATATTAATGAGGGTAAATTAAGCAACTATCTTCTTCAACCTATGAGTTATTTTAATTTTTTATTAGGACGAGATCTCGCAGATAAACTCTTTAATCTGGGATTTGCACTGATTGAGTTGACACTGCTTGTCATCATCCTAAAACCAGCAATTTTTTTACAAACTAATCTTATTATTCTTTGCTTGACATTGGCTTCACTCATCGTTTCAAACGCGCTCTATATCTTGATTAGCATTCTTCTAGGATTCATTGCCTTTTGGTCGCCCGAAACCTGGGGACCCAGATTTTTGTTTTTTATGGTGCTGGATTTTTTTGCCGGCTCTTTTTTTCCGCTCGATATTTTGCCCCCAGCATTTTATATCATAATACAATTTTCTCCCTTAAGTTATCTTATTTTTTTTCCCATGAAAATTTATCTTGGACAACTGACAAGCAGTCAGATCACAACTGGTTTTGGCATTTCTATAGCTTGGGTATTGGTACTTTCCCTGCTGGCCAGAAATGTTTGGAAAATCGGCTTGCGCTCATACACGGCCGTGGGGCGATAGAAAAGGGTCAGAGTTGATGAAAACATTTATCCGCTATTTCAAAATCTGGCGACTCATGACCGCCAATGCTTTTTCCATAGCACTTGCTTCACGAAGCGGGGCCATCCTGTTTCTTTTAGGCAAAATTCTTCGTGCAATCTTCTTTTTCATTTTGCTTGTACTCCTGGTTAGTCAAACAAAAGTTCTTGCCGGATACAATCTCTACCAGACGATTTTCTTTTTTTTGACATTCAACCTAATTGATACAATCATCCAGCTGTTTTTGCGTGAAGTTTATCGCTTCCGGCCGATGGTTGTTTCCGGCAGTTTTGATCTGATTCTGACAAAACCCTTCAACCCTTTGTTTCGGATACTTGCCGGAGGGGCAGATATATTAGACGTATTAATGCTCATCCCATATCTTTTAGCAACCGGCTATGTCGCTCTGCTGCTTGGCCCTGTTTCATTTGTTTCAATCGTCCTCTATGGTTTTCTTATTGTCAATGGTCTAGTCATTGCCATCGCCTTCCATATTTTGGTCGCTGCATTGGGTGTACTAACCACAGAAATCGACCATACTATTATGATTTACCGCGATATAACTTCTATGGGCAGAGTGCCCGTTGATATTTACCAGGAACCATTGCGGTCGTTTTTGACATTTGTCATTCCGGTTGGGATTATGATGACATATCCTGCAAAAGCATTCCTCGGGCTTTTATCACCTGCGGGAATGATAATTTCCTTTGTCTTTGGCGCTGTGTTTTTTTTGGTCAATATCAAACTTTGGCAATATGCCCTGACAAAGTATTCAAGCGCGAGTAGTTGAAGGTAAAATATAAGTAAAGATTATAAATACTTTTCAATGTTTTGTTGGTGTTCCTCAAGAGTTTTGGAGTAATACACTTTGCCATCTGGCGTGTGAAGGTAGTACCAATAATCTTTTTCAAGCGGATAAATTACCGCTTTGATGGCAGCCAGCCCGGGATTTGAAATTGGCCCGGGCGGGAGCCCTGGGTATTTGTAAGTATTATAGAGTGAATCAGTAAGTTTATCTTCTTCAGTGAGCACTTTTTTCCACCAGGTTTTATCGCGGGACTGGTAACCTAGAATGTACTGCAAAGTAGAATCTGCCTGAAGCGGCCAATCCGCTTTAAGCCGCTTTTTGAGGATTCCGGCAATTACCGGCCTGTCAATATCGCTTTTTCCTTCCCGTTCGACAATTGAAGCAAGAATGACGACTTCATCCATATTCAATCCCTGTTTTAAGGCATCCTGACGCATTTGTACAGTCACTTTTTGCTTAAATGTGTCTTCGAAGATTTTAGCTATCGCTGCTGCCGTGGCGTTTCTGGGAATTTTATAGGTATCGGGAAACATGTAACCTTCTTTCGCGTATCTTAAAAATTCCCGTTCGGGAATGCTGAGCTCTTTATTAATTTTTGTCGCGATTTCATCGATCCGCCAACCTTCAAGAGTAGTCAGTTGAATATCGTTGCTGCCGCGGGTAAGTAGATGAGCAATGGTTTTGGCATCCATAGAAGGAGCAATGCTGTAGACACCTGCCTGAATTGTCTGTGCCAGGCCGGCCAGACGAATATAGATGAAAAAAGCCAGTTTGCTGCGGATAAATCCCTGGCGCTCAAGCCGGTCGGCAATGTCGCGAACCGACGTCCCTACCTCAATTGTGAACGGTTTGGCAACACTATCGTTAGCAACCACCGGTTTCAGTCCTTCCCGATACCACACTAGCGATAAACCCGATACCAGGCAAACCAGCAAAAAAAGTATGATTAAACGAAGTTTCATTATTCGACCGAATAAATTGGCATATTTTTACTCGTTTCAACAGCCTCTTTGAGTCGCCAGGGATCAGAGCTGAAAAACACCGATAGTATATCATTTTTATCAACCGACTCCTCTATCCGTTTAGCCAAAAAAATGCCGGCTTTTTTATCTCCCGGACTGCCTAAAATTCGCGCAAGTGTACTGATGTGATGATTGTTGACTTTGCTTATTCTGCCGGTACCTTTGGTCTTTACTTCAAAACGGTGGCGGGCAAGTTTTATGTCTTTTGAGCTTATGTCTGGATCGCCGCCCTGTTCCTGGATGATTTGGCGCATTTTCGCCAGGGCTTGTCCGGAAACAAGAAGCTGTTGAGCTTTTTCTTCCCCGGAAATATCGATGTTTTTCATATCTTTGAAACAAAGATCAAGCAGCTTGCCCGCCAGGCGAAGCGCTTTCCGCTCAAGAGCAAGTGGCCGATCATGCGTTTGTTCCAGAACCTTTAAGACGTCTAAAACTTCGAGAGTAGGACCTATTCCCCGACCCGCCGGCTCACGAATTTCTGTCGTATCAATAGCAAGTTTGACATCAAACTTTTTTGCTAAAAACTGGAATTTTTTGGCGATAACCTCGGCATCCTGAAAATGGTTAATTTTCATCGTCGGACCAACGGGAATATCCAAAACCACATGGGTTGCGCCGGAAGCGATTTTTTTTGCCATGATTGAAACTACAACTTTGTCAAATGATTCAAAAGCAAGCGGTTTCTCGACCTGGATAATAATATCATCAGCCGGCGCCAAACCCAAGTGTCCACCCCAGACAATG
>CAZUUL010000044.1:5504-7268 GCA_964623155.1 uncultured Gammaproteobacteria bacterium | reverse complement strand
CTGCATAATAGCGGCCGATTTGCTCAGGTGTTTTAGCTCGCCAACGCTTGGAGTATTTTTCGCCCAAGCTATCCCCGACTGTTTGAATCGCTTCACCCCAGTTTTTAAAAGCATATTTGCCATTATTCCAACCAAACGGATTAAAGCTGTCTTTGGCAACTGCTTTGCCGAAAGAAGATTCAACCCCAGATATGGCGGGAAGAAGGTTGCATTCCAGCCCATTTTTTTCCGCGGTTTCAGAAAAATTTTTGGCCTGTGTTGCAAGAGGAGAGTTTTCTCGAATCAAATAATTTTCAAGATTTTCAGCACAATCTTCCCAAAGCGACAGAGATTTGAGACTCGCCTGGATTGGAGCGGGTGCAGTTAGAGCTGAAAAAAAGACACCGAATCCGGTTGCTAAAAAGACGAGCTTGTGTTTCATGAGTTTAACAAGTTTTATTTAAAAGTCAAAATTTAGAAGATTATAGGATTGAATAAAAAAATCCTAAAGCAGAAATTGAATTTCTACCTTAGGATCTATCGTTGACTATACTATAGACTATAGGTTTTGTCAAGTCGGGACTATTTTCCCTCTTGCATCTCGTCCATGAATTTTTGTACGGCCCGCGCCCAGCTGCCATCACTTTTTGGAGTGTAAAGTTGCATGATTTCTTGGGGTTGCACCCGACCATTGCTTTGGTAGCGGGAAAGGGTCCGACCCAGGGCATCGATGGCTTCTTCGTAGGTTGCGAAACGCCAAACCCGGTCGCCGTACACGCCTAAGCCCCAGCAATTATTCGATTCATAAGGAATGGTCCTGCAAAGGTGCGATTCCTGCATGGCAATGGCTACTAAGAGTGTGAATGGCAATTGATAGCGGTCGGCGGTTTCTACCATAAAATAAGTGTAAGGCAAAAGCGGTGAGTCGGGATTATATTTTTTTATAAACTCATCCAGCATGTGCGGTCTTGCATCTTGATTAAAAAAAATTGAATTTTGGAATCCCAAAACTGCGGGCAGCACAGCATAGAAACTGAAGCGATTTTGCGGTAAATTTACCTGTCCCGCTTGCAAATTTGCCCGGGCCTTACCAATTGGCGTGGCAATAAGTAGATACAGGCACAGACCGAGTGTTATTAGCACTGTTGGCGGAAAAACTACTACAGGCAGGAGACGGCGCATAATCTCCTTATGCCATGAATACACTTTTTTGTCAAATTCTCCCTCTCAGGGTCAGACCTTGAATTACTTGAAGGTCTGACCCTTTAGACTTCTGATAAAATAGACGTTTATGGAGAAGAAAAATATCAGAAACTTTGCCATTGTTGCCCATGTAGATCATGGTAAGTCGACTCTTGCCGATCGCCTGCTTGAAGTTACAAATACTATTCCCAAGCGCCAGATGACCGAGCAGATTTTGGATTCCAACCCAATCGAGCGTGAACGCGGGATTACAATTAAACTAGCTCCAGTTCGTATGCATTATAAAATTCGAAATTCGAAACACGAAATTCGAAACAATTCAGAAATTCAAAATTCAAATCTCATCAATGATTTCGGATTTTCAAATTCAGAATATATTCTGAATTTAATCGATACTCCAGGCCATGTCGATTTTAACTATGAAGTTTCCCGGTCACTGGCGGCTTGCGAGGGCATTTTGCTTGTGGTTGACGCTAGCCAAGGCATTCAGGCACAAACACTTGCCAACATGCAGCTTATTCGCGAGCGCAATCTGACTGTTATTCCGATCATCAATAAAATCGATCTGCCTCTTGCTCGCGT
>CAZUUL010000044.1:0-5494 GCA_964623155.1 uncultured Gammaproteobacteria bacterium | reverse complement strand
GGACCAACGTTGAGCGTGTACTTGAAGCAATCGTGCAGCGAATTCCTCCACCGATGGGGCAAATCGATAAGCCCCTGCGTGCGCTGGTGTTTTCCTCTTTTTTTGATTCGCACCGGGGCGTGGTGGTATACACCCGGATTGTCGAAGGAGAAATTGAAGTACCAACCAACAGCGAATCTACTCTTACTCTAATGATGACTGGTACCTCTTTCTCTGCCATTGAGGTTGGTTACTTTACTCCCCAAATGAAATCCGCAAAAAAACTTTCAGCGGGAGAGGTAGGATACATAGCTACCGGTTTAAAAGATATCCACCAGGTTCAGGTAGGCGACACAGTTACCTTTAATCCGCTTTTATTTCCTAAAAGGGCTGCATCATCGGCTCTTCCCGGATATAAGGTAGTCAAACCTATGGTTTTTTTGGGCTTGTTTCCAATGCAAAGCGACGATTACATACCCGCCCGCGAAGCCATTGATAAACTTCATCTTTCTGACAGCGCTTTTTCCTTCCGCCCGATTTCCTCGCTGGCGCTGGGAAATGGTTTTCACTGCGGATTTCTGGGCCTTCTCCATGCTGAAGTCGTCCGCGAGCGGCTCGAACGCGAATTCAACCTTGGTTTAGTGGCAACGACTCCGTCGGTTGAATATCATTTAACTCTGACAAACAGTCAGCAAAAAATTATTCAAAGCGCGACTGAATTTCCCGACCCTTCGCTGATTAAAGAAATAAAAGAACCGATTATGATCATGACTATATTTGCTCCGCGGGAATACGTTGGCGCAATTATGCAGTTATCAGAAGCTAAACGGGCGATCCTGCACGATATGGAATATCAGGTAAATCAAGTGAAATTTACTTATACTATTCCTCTGTCAGAAATGATTATTGATTTTTTTGACAATTTAAAATCCGTAAGCAGTGGTTATGCGAGTCTAGACTATGAATTTTTCAGCTTTGAACCGGTTGATGCTATAAAATTGGATATTCTAGTGAATCATCAACGGATTGACGCTTTTTCCATGATTGTAGTCCGGGAGAAAGCCCAGTCTATCGGCGGTTTTGTTGTTGATAAATTAAAAGACGTCATTCCTAGGCAACAGTTTCAAATCCCGATCCAGGCGGCCATAGGCGGAAAAATAATTGCCAGAAGCGATGTCAAAGCATTTCGAAAAGACGTAACGCAAAAACTCTACGGTGGCGACAGAACCCGCAAAGATAAACTACTGGAAGCACAAAAAAAAGGCAAAAAGCGGATGAAAATGGTGGGCCAAGTGGAAATTCCCCAGGAAGCATTCATGGCCGTTTTAAGAAGATAATTTTAATCAATTAGGCGTTGTGAGCTCGGCGCGAATCGAACGCGCAACCTTCCCGTTAAGAGCGGGATGCTCTGCCAGTTGAGCTACGAGCCCAAAAAGGGAAACATAATAAATTTTCTGTCAAAATTTACACATTTCAGTGCGCTCGTTTTTGGAAAAATTCGAACGCATTTCAAAGAAAATTGTTAATGTGTTAGCTCGGCCGCCTACGGCGGCCTCGCTACTCCAGCGCGGCGCCCCCACCCGCCGCGCTTCCGTTATTTTTTTCGCGCGCGATTTTTACCGCCTTTAGGGGCACTAAACTAGTATTTAAAATTGTTATTCCCCGCAATCTTGCCTCTCAGAATGCCGGTTCGTAAATATCTCCTTGTTTAGCCATATTTTCGTAACACTCTTTCTTTCTATAGTCGCTTTCCACAAATTTACATAATTCGCTGTTTTTAGAATAGAAAGAGGTTTCTACATAACACATATCCCGCATTGAACTATTCGTAATGCCTGGACAAACATCTTTACTTCCTGTTCTAGCATCAATTCTTATCCGACAGTTATCTCGTCGATCATAACCGGTGGAGTCTTGCCAATCGATAATTTTATCACACAAACTTTTATCTTGTGTTTGGATTGCAACATAGTAATAACAGCTATCAGCTATCTGCTTGTCTTTAGTTTTACTACAATAAACCGAGTTTGGTTTTTCTTTAAGTAATGTCCGAAGACAGTCGCGCATTTTATATGTAGTCATCTCTAAACACAAGCTCTCATTTACACCGCCTGTTTGGAAAGACAGAAGACATTCGTCTTTTTGTGGAGTATATTCAATTTTTTTACAAAGATCTGAACGATCCAGAGATTTCGCTAAATGTAACAAACATCTTCCTTGACCATACTCTCCTTTAATCTTTACACTCAAACAGACATTTAAATCGTTATTCTCCACTGCATATTGAGACAAACATTCAGCGATAGCATTATCTTTATCTACACGATAGTCCCCAGCATCCCAACCTAACACTTTATGACAGAGATTCGGATTTTTCTCTTGAATAGCTTTGGATTGATAATACTTTGATATTTGGTTTAATGGGCTTGGATAGCAACTTTGCCAGGCACAAGCGCCTTTAGGATTCCAACAGTCTATCTCAGGATGTAATTTGCATTCTAGTAGTTGCTCAGGCGGGGTCAGCTGTGTTATTTGGTTAAGTCCTATCACGAACAGAATTTTGGATACTGCAAGGTAGCCACCTATCACTATTATCACCACAGAGACAAAAATGATAATAATCTTTTTAAACCGTCTATTTTTGCTAGGAAGGTTCGTAAAAACTGGTTGAGAATCCTGATATGCATTTTGCTGTTTAAGATTGGTTGAATTTTCCATATTTATATTGCGAGTTCTTGCTTATGTTATCAATCCTCAATACCAGTTTACCAAATTTGAAAACTTTTGAGAAGGTCAATCGCTATTGTTTTTCTTTTGAAAAATTTGTATAGTGGAATTGTAGTCAGGTATTCCTTGCGTTTTTTAATGGCCGTCTCGGGCAGAACCGCAAGGATCTGACTACAACCGGGGCGGCCATTTAAGTTATAAAAGTTCTTTAAAATTTTTGCTTTTTTCTTTGATCCGCTTTCAGCGGAATGTTCGAGCCGACTTTTTCGGAAGCGCGGCGGGTGGGGGCGCCGCGCTGGAGTAGCGAGGCCGCCGTAGGCGGCCGAGCTAACACATTAACAATTTTCTTTGAAATGCGTTCGAATTTTTCCAAAAACGAGCACCATTTGGGAAATTGCGAAATCATTGGGTGCGGCGCTCGCAACGCCGCCGCCCGATGCGAGCGCCGCAAAAGGAAAATTCAAGTCCGCCGAGAGCCGCCGTATAGAAAAGAATGAAAAAAACGCAAAAATTAAAAAACACTAAGGAAACTAAATATGATTAAATACATCGCTTATTGTAGAAAATCCACCGACGAAAAAGACAAACAAGTTTTATCTATTGAAGCGCAAATTGCAGAACTCAAGGAGTTTGCCAAAAGAGAAAACCTACCCATAACCGAATTTATCACCGAAGCAAAAACCGCCAAGGTTCCGGGAAGAGGACAGTTCGAATTAGTCTTAAAGAAAATTGAGAAGGGAGAAGCTACCGGAATTCTTTCATGGCACCCGGATCGTCTTGCCAGAAATTCCATTGACGGCGGGAAAATAATTTATCTTTTAGATACCGGCAAACTCCTTGATTTAAAATTCCCCTCGTTTTGGTTTGAGTCAACCCCGCAAGGTAAATTTATGCTTTCAATTGCTTTTGGCCAATCCAAATATTATGTGGATAATCTAAGTGAAAATGTAAAACGAGGTAATCGCCAAAAACTTCGAAATGGCGTTTGGCCAAGCAAAGCCCCTTATGGGTATATCAACAACCCCAAAACGAGGGGAATTGATATTGACGAAGAAAAATCAAAAGTTGTCAGAAAAGCCTTTCAGCTTTTTGCTGAAGGTGGAAAATCATTTGTCGAGATTTCAAAATTCCTGCACAAATTCGGCATAAAAAAGTTAGATGGTGAGCCGGTAAAAGTAGATCAGGTCAAAAATATGCTCACCAACAAATTCTATTTAGGCATTATGAATTATGCCGGAGAATATTATCAAGGAACTCACAAAACCTTTATCAGCAAAAAGCTGTTTGACGAAGTTCAAAAACAAATTGATAAAATCGAACGGCCAAGAAATAAAGGCCATGACTTTGCTTTTTCCGGTTTAGCAACTTGCGGCGAATGCGGCGCCGCAATCACGGCGGAAACTCATACAAAAGTTTATCCCAAAACCAGAGGCGAAGTTGAATATATTTACTACCGTTGTACTAAAAAATTAAAGCCTTGTAACCAAAAGTACGTCAACGAACCGGAAATTGAAGGACAATTAAGGCAAATTGTCCGTGATTGCGGCCTACACGAGGACTGGGAACCATATTTTGAGAAATGGATCACAGAAGCCGAAGAAAAAGACAAGCAAGAAAGCGAAACTGAAAGTCAAAAACTTGATTCTCAAATTCACGAAACCGAGATTAAGTTAAATCGGTTACTTGATGGATATTTGGATCAGGTAATTGAACCAGAAATTTACAAACAGAAAAAGAACGAATTGTTTGAGGAAAAACTAAAATTAGAGGAGAAAAAATCTCAAATTGAGAAAAACGGAACCGTTTGGCTCGAACCAGTCAGAGAATTCGTAAATTGCGCCTTACAGGCGCAAAAAATCGCGCGCGAAAAAAATAATTGCCATGATTTATCAATCATGGCAAAAAAAGTCGGCTCGAACTATTCTTTATTTAATCGGCGGCTCTCGGCAAACTTGAATTTTCCTTTTGCGGCGCTCGCATCGGGCGGCGGCGTTGCGAGCGCCGCACCCAATGATTTCGCAATTTCCCAAATGGTGCGCCTGGAGGGAATCGAACCCCCACCAGATGGTCCGAAGCCATCTACTCTATCCGTTAAGCTACAGGCGCAAGTGCGGCGGGCAGGTGTCCCTTGAACTACGGGCGCGGTCTAGGAAATTAATTATACCATTTATAAAGAGTATTTTTTTTACGA
The DNA here is from genome assembly GCA_964623155.1 of uncultured Gammaproteobacteria bacterium. GTDB lineage: Bacteria > Patescibacteriota > Microgenomatia > CAZUUL01 > CAZUUL01 > CAZUUL01. The sequence continues at coordinate 597 of CAZUUL010000044.1, read as the reverse complement.
CAATTCTTCTTTTTTACTTCTGATAAAAGAAAACCATTCTTCCAGAAGTTCAAACACGGTTTTTAACGGAATCTCAAAAAAGAAATCAAAAATATAAGTAAAAAATTTCGCCGCCCCGGAAGTTACTTCACTTGATAACCACTGGCCGACCCGGAGAATCGGCAAAAACAGAAAATCAAAAATCGGCGTAAACAGTCCTTCCCGTTCTTCATAACGGTATTCATTGGCGGTTTGGTGAACCTGATAGCCGAAGAAAGTAACCACGCACAGGAAAAATACAAAAATGACTTGGCTAGGTATAGTAAAGTGGAATATATTTAAAAAGTAGACGATGATGCCGAAAACTAAAATAAAAGTTATCCCATAAAGAAGGGTGAAAATAAATGTCAGTACCGGCCGGATCACGGTTTCCCTGAGCATAAACCGAGTTTTGTGGTCGGTAGCAGAGGGAACATGAATAATAATTTCCTCAATGCGTCTTAAAATCCGGGCGGTATTTGCTTCGCCCGGAGGCGTGTTAGTCAAAGCGACAAACGCCATAAGCAGAATCGGGAAAGTGATATTAACTGCCAGCGGGATTAGCGCAAGCTCTCCATG
>CAZUUL010000043.1:0-7464 GCA_964623155.1 uncultured Gammaproteobacteria bacterium | reverse complement strand
TGGATAAAAGAGCAACCAAGCGCAACAGAACAAAACGCCTGCTGCGGGAAGCAGTCAGGTTGTCATTGGCAAAGATTGAGGTAGGGTATGATGTTATTATCTCTGCCAAGGAAATCTTGGCCAAGGAAAATATTGAAACTATAACAATAGAAGTCAAACAGCAATTGGAAAAAGCGGGGCTCGTTAAGAATTAGACATTTATGAAAAAAATAGTTCTTTCCCTCATCCGTTTCTACCAGAAGTTCTTAAACTTCAGCGGCATTTATAAGCATCTTTTTCTCACAGACCGCGCTTGTAGGTTTATCCCGACTTGTTCAGAATATAGCTATCAGGCAGTCGAAAAATATGGTATACTGCGGGGACTTTGGTTGGGGCTAAAACGGATCGCCAGATGCCAGCCTTTTTCGCAGGGAGGGAAAGATGCGTTACCATAATTTATTTTTTCTTAAATCATATTTATGTCCCCTAATCTTTTTGAACAGTTTTTGCTCTGGCCGATTATAAACCTGTTGCTGGCATTTTATGTCGGCTTAAGCAGCCTGCATATTCCCGGAGCCTTTGGCTGGTCAATTATTGCCCTGACTATTTTTATCCGGCTCCTTCTCCATCCCCTTACCGTGACCCAACTTCGCTCGGCAAAAAAAATGGCAGAACTCAAACCCCATCTTGACCGTCTCGGCAGTAAACATAAAAATGACAAAACCCGGCTGCAGCAAGAGCAAATGCGGCTTTATAAAGAAGCTGGCGTTAACCCAGCCGCCGGCTGCCTGCCACTGCTTATCCAGTTGCCAGTCCTTATTGCCCTGTACAATGTTTTTTTTAAATTTTTAGGTTCTAATGGCGGAGGTGAGTTTGTTGGTAATATAAACAAAATCGCTTACTTTCCTTTTTTGCAGGTCAGCAGTCTTGATCTGTCTTTTTTGGGCATGGATTTAACCACTAAACCTTCCCAATGGCAAAGCATTGGTGCAGCACTCCTCCTGACTCCTGTCATAACAGCCCTTTTGCAGTTTATTCAGGCAAAAATAATGGCTCCGGCTGCGGATAAACCACAAGCCAAAAAGGGAGAAGGCGAAGATATGGCTCAAGCCATGCAAACTCAGATGACTTTTTTTATGCCGCTTATGATTGGTTATTTTTCTTACTCTTTTCCTCTGGGTCTCTCGCTTTATTGGAACACCTTCACCATCTTTGCTATAATTCAGCAGGTCATAATTGGCGGCTGGGGAGGGATGAAACCGTATATAAATAAGTTCAAAGTGAAAAGCTTAAAAGTTTTGAACTGAAACTTTTAATTTTTAACTTTTAATTTTTAACTTTAGTAATATGTCTGATTCCAAACTTGACATTGTAAAACAACTTGCGACTGAATTTCTGCAAAAGCTGACAATCGAAGCCAAAATTGCTGTTGAAGAAGACAGTCAAGGAAGCATCCATCTGCATTTGGAAACGCCGGAAAGCGGGTTGCTGATTGGTTACCACGGAGAAACGCTCAACAGTTTCCAGCTTCTTTTGGGGATTATGGTTCATAAACAGCTTGGCGAGTGGGTGCGGGTGGTTGTTCATGTAGGCGATTATCGGGAAAAACGCGAACAAACCATCAAAGCCATGGCTTTGCGAATTGCCGAAGAAGTTTCCCAGAACAGCCAGCCAGTAGCCATGCCTTACCTGTCTTCATTTGAACGGCGCATTGTTCACCTGACTTTAGCAGAGCATCCGACTGTCAAATCCGAATCCGAGGGCGAGGGGAGATACCGACGCCTTGTAATAAAGCCAAAGTAATTTTTAATTTGAAATTTTTAATTTCCAGAATTTTTTTTAAAGGACACTCACTCCACCGATTGTTATTCGCCTTTCTACTTCTCCTCCTCCCTAGCCAACTTGGCAAGCATTTGTGGTTTGATTTTTCCCGCGTTCTAGGCATCAGGATTGATTATCTGGCGCCGACACTTTATCTTACTGATGTTCTTGTCATCGGTTTGCTTATTGTCTGGTTCATTGAGATGCGTTATAGAAGTGCAAAACCTAAAACAAAAAATGCAATCCTTCGACAGCGCAAAACTAAAATTATTGCTTTTGTGTTTTTAATTTTTCTGATGTGTAATGTTTATTTTGCCTTGAATAAATTTATTGCCGTTTATCAGGGTTTAAAAATTTTGCAACTAGTTGGCCTGGGTTTTTATGTCTATAAAAATATGGCAACACCGGATAAGCGCTTATTTAGTTTATTGGGTATTACAGTGATTTATTCATCGCTTCTTGCCGGGTTTCAGTTTATCCACCAGGCGTCAATTGGCGGATTGCTTTACTGGCTGGGTGAACGGACCTTTACCGCAACAACAGCGCAGATTGCCACAGCCTATTTTGCTGGAAAACTCCTTCTCCGGCCGTACGCCACTTTTCCCCACCCCAACGTGCTAGCCGGATACACTGTGGTAGTTTTAGCACTGCTTTTTACCAGAATAAGTCAAGTCAAAGATATTATTTTTTCTAAAGAAAATTCGAAATTACAGTTCCTGGTTTTGGTTTCTGGGTGCATAACGCTGCTTTTGACACTGAGCCGATCGGCTTGGATGGTTGGGATTGTTGTTTTATTATTTTACTGGTGGAAAAATCGAAGATTGGGTAGAACTCAAGGGATAAAGCCAATACTGATTAAAGTTTTATTGACGGCATTTATTTATTTGCTGGTTTATCGGATGTTTGGGTTTTGGTCTATTGATAAACAGTCAGTGGCTATTCGGGAAGAGCTAGATCGGGTTGCTTTGTCGATGATTTTCCAGTCCCCTGTAGTTGGTGTGGGTTTGGGAAATTTCATCCTGCTTATCCCTAAATATATTAGCCAAATAGCGTCAGTAGCTATCCTTCAACCAGTACACAACATTTATCTGCTTATCGCTGCAGAAACCGGATCCGTCGGGTTGGCAATTTTTCTCGGCTTCATGGCTTTAACGCTTAAACATGTGAATAAATCATCGCCTGGTTTTTTTGCTCTTTTAGGCATATTATTGCTTGGTCTTTTTGATCATTATTTTATTACCCTGCAGCAGACTCAACTTCTTTTCGCTATCATATTGGGAATGGCCTGGAGTAGAACTAAATAGAAGATAGAGAATGGAAAGTAGAAGGTAGTAATTTGAAAATAGATGGTTGAAGATAGATCATCAGTTTTTTTAATTATTATGAGGTTTTTCATCTCTTTGGTAAAGCTTTTATTGTTGGTTAGTATTGCTTTGATTATTGATCTTTTTATCTATGCTTTGACTAAAACCTGTGCCAGTTGCACGACATTTTCTGATTTTATTGCTTCTCCCCATTCACTTTTTGCACCCACCTGGGCGAGCCTTGGTCTTTTAGCGAAAAAATTGAAGATAAAGGGTTGACTTACCGCCCGCTTCAATGGCACAATAGAAGCACTATGCGTTGCCCTGACCGGTTAACAATCTTTGCCCTTTTGTTCCTGGTTTTTGTTTTTTCTTCGTTCCGGCCTGTTTTGGCTCAAACAGCAACACCCGCACCCACCCTTCCTGCGGCCACACCTACTATCACGCCAACACCAGCAGGTGGTCTTTCAGGCGGACTTGTTCCAACAGTTCCTGTTGGTTGGGTCGAAAGCCCGGCCATTACCGAGGTAGGCCGCAATGCCGAGCGCGCTCGCGAACTCCTGGGTTGGACATTTTCTCACCCGCCCATCTATAACCACCCCATTTTGGCTTCGATGTGGACAGTAAGCCGCAATGTTGCCTATGTCTTTGTGGTATTTACTATAGTCATGTTTGCCGTAGGCTTTGTCATGGCTCAGCGGCGGGGCGGGACATTTAACGGTATATCATTTGCAGGCAATTCCCAGATCATTTCCGTCCTGTTTAAAATTGCCGGCGTGCTGTTATTTATCACTTTTTCCTATTATGTTTTGTTATTAATCATGCAATCAAGCGAGTTGTTGATGCGTTTTTTCATTGAACGAGTCGGTGGCAAAGATCTTTTCAATATTTTTTTCGTTGGCGGGGGTGGAACGCCGAACACGGAAAAAAATTATACTGACTTCTTCGGCTATCTCAACTTTGGCGCCCGCCAGGCAAATCTGGAAATGATCAACACCAGCATTTTTATGATTCGCCTGACCAGCCTAACCTATAATATCATGGCAGTCATGCTCATTCTGCGGCACGTAATTTTGTGGTTGCTGCTTATTATCTCTCCGTTTCTTGCCCTTTTACTTCCTTTTATTTTTATTCGCAATACTGGCTGGATCTGGATAGGCGTCTTTTTTCAGTGGGTTTTTTACGGCCCGCTGTTTGCTCTGTTTTTGGCAGGGTTAACCCAGATATGGGTGGCTGGTATTCCCTACTCATTTGATTTTGGCCGGACGCCGGCAATTATTGAAGAGCGGGTGCAACAGGGACAAGCGCGCGTTGACGCCTGTGGGGTGACGCCGTTTAAGACCTCAATTAATATCCTCTACGGCGGTCCGGCGCAAAAACTCGATGTTTGCAATTCAGCCAATTACATTGATACCTATGCCGAGTACGTAGTTTCTCTAATTATGCTTTGGGCAGTGACCTTTCTGCCGTGGCTCTTACTTCGTATTTTCCGCGATTATTGCTGTGATATTTTAGCTCAGAATCAAGCCGTGCTGGTACAAATGCTTGATCGGCTGCGCTCGTTTGGCCAGCCTCCACCCGCGCCAGTAATTTTGGGCCCAACAGCTACCAGCGGCCAGGCGCGCGAGCTACCATTTAGACATGCAGTTTCGACACCGTCCTCAACTGCAATTACTAAAATTACGGAAATTGAACGTAACATCGAAAATGTCCGTACCAATGATATCGTTTCCGCCATGAATCTAAGCGTTTCGTCAATTCAGGATGTAGCTAGGTTAGATATCAGCCACAGACAGCAGGAAGAAAAACGAACAAGTCTCGAGTCGCTCCGGGCTCCGGCCAGCGTATCCGATCGTTCTTTAAGAGAAAGCTACAGCTCAATCCGCAGCGAATTATTTTCGCGCGCAAGTCAGGGCGACCGCGTAGCCCAGCGGGTGGTGGCTGCGGCTGAGCAGCGTGTCAACGAACTGGCCCGGGCCGATACAGTCAGATCTATGGTTAGGCCCATGACTACGCCGGAAGTAGCGCAAAAGGTCGGCGTTTCTGAAGCTCAAGTACAGACTGTTTTGGCAACGATTCCGGTAATGGGTAGGCCCTCAAGCGAGCGATTGCACGAAGCCTCGGCTAAAGCCAACGTATCTTTGGATAAAGTAAGTCAGATTGTGGAAGCATCACGACCAAGCAAGGCCGTTTCTCCGGCAACTGTCATTGCCGGCCGCGCCCTGACTACAGCTGAGATTGCGCAAAAAGTCCAAATCAGCGAAGAAAAGGTCCACGAAATTTTATCTTCCGTGCATACGATTGAGCAGGTAAGTCAGGAGCAGGTAAGCAAAATCTCGCAAAAGGTTGGCGTTCCCGCCCAGACAGTCGAGCAAGTTCTTGCCCTGGCGCGGCCGGCGACGATAGAAACAATTATTGGGAAAACTAAAATCGCTATGGAAAAAGCCAGGGAAGAAGCCCCGCCGGTGACAGTCGATGACTATGAAGATGTAAAAGAGATGTGGGTTAATCACTATCGAAACAGCGATATACCGGTCTCGGAAAAAATCCAGTCCCGTGAACAGTGGTTGGAAGAAGATAGCAAAAAACTTGCCAATGTCATCAATCTGCTTGCCAGCAGTGACCTAATGCTTAAAAAACAAGGCATGAGTGAGGTGTCAGCCATTCTGCCCTTTCTCCTTCTGGGTGGATTTTCAGACAGCGAGACGATAATTTATCTTAAAGCTAAAAGAGCAGCCGCAGAACAGGTTCTCAAAGAAACTAAAGTAGCAATGGAAATTCAAGAGGGAAAGAAAGAAGAACAAGAAGAATTAGTAGAGGTAGGCGAAAAAAAGACTGAGCAGGTAGCTGGACCAATGGTACTTGAGCAAGTAAGAGAACAAAAAATATCTTCAGAAGACAAGAAATTTCAGGAACAAAAACAAGTTGTTAGCCAAGCTTCTGATGAATCTCACGCTCTTTCATCTGCCTCCGCAACAAAACAAGTAACGACACTTACTGAGTTAGTGCGAAATATCACCAATGTTCGCACAGAAGATATTGTTTCTGCTCTCAGTCTTTCAATTACGGATATCACACACTTGGCTCAGGTAGATATGAAAAAAACTCAAGAACAAGAGAAACTGACAAATCTTGAATTCCTCCGTCTTCCAGAGAATCTTCCCGACCAAACACTCAAACAACAATACACCAGCATTCGCAATGAACTAAGCACTCGAGCACAGGAAGGTGACCAGCTTGCCCAACAGGTCATGGCTGCTGTGGAAGGACGTATAAGCGTGCCTGCCTCTAGTTACATAGTAGTTCCCACCACCCCAGAGGTAGCACAAAAAGTTGGCGTTTCAGAGCAACAAGTTAGTACAATCTTAACCATGTTGCCACCTACCCAGATAGCTACTCAGGAGCGTCTGGGAGACATAGCAATAAAGGTAGGACTCTCTAAAGATAAGTTAAATGACATCCTAACCATGGCACGACCCCAAACTTCAGGCCAAATAGCTCCGACAATAATAATCCAGATAGCCAAACAGCTAACCATCCCAGAAGAAAAAGTAAAGGCAGTCTTGACAGCCTTTCCTCTCACAGTTTCTCCAACAACAGATCAGATACAGACTGTTGCTCGAGCCAACAATATTACCGCAGAAACTTTTCAACGCATTCGAACGATTGCGCAAACGGCCAAACCGACAAAGCTGGGTCAACCAGAACAAGTAGAAGAAAATCTAGCACAACAAACCTTGGGAGGAGGAAAAAAACCAGTAAGCGTTGATAACTATGAGGAAGTTAAGTCGATGTGGGCTAATCATTATCGTAAAGGTGATATTCCACTTTCAGACAAAATCACAACTCGAGAACAATGGTTGGATGAAGATATTCACAAACTCCAAGCAGTAATCACTCGCATCGCAAGTTCTGATGCTGCTGTTAAACAACAAGGGATGAGTGAATTGACTAATATCCTTCCCTTTCTCCTTCTGGGTGGATTTTCTGATCAAGAAATACTTGTCTACTTGAAAGCAAAACTTGTAGCTGCAGAGGAAGTGAAAAAGACTGTACATACAGATTATAGTGAACAAAAAGATGTACTATCGGTTGGTCAAAGAAAGGTCGATGTGCCAAAGGATAGAGATAAGGATAAAGATGAGGAAAATATGGTAGAAATAGAAAATCAGACTGAACAAACTGAAGATCAGATGGTTGAAAAAGCAGAATAAAATCTTAGTAATGATTGCTGAAGCATCGATAAAGAAGAAGATGTTATCAACTAATCCTTTGAGATGTTGGTTTACAAAATACAATTTGAAAATGTAAATTAACCTCTCAATCTTCGCAATTTATTACATCTCAATCTTCGCATTGT
>CAZUUL010000042.1:626-7535 GCA_964623155.1 uncultured Gammaproteobacteria bacterium | reverse complement strand
AAAACTACTTGAATCATTCCATATGCTGGCTATTTCATGCGGATTGCATGCCACTGGTATCCATGAATTTACTCACTATGCTGACATAAAGAAAAAGGTAGGAACAAAGATTGGGTATAGATTGCAAATCTCCGGAGACCTATCGCAACTGACTATTTATTCTCAAAAGGTTAGCGACGGATTTGTTCCTAGAGCATATTACCATAAATATAGTTCACACCATAAATCGCCAATTACAAAACATATTAGCGAACACATTGGATTTGCACCCATTAGTGAAATTTCCCATTCGGGTGAAGAGGATGTATACGACATTGAGGTTGAGGGACATCATAATTTTATTGCAAATGGGATTATCGTTCATAACTCAGAGGTAGTCTATAAAAGCGTGCAAAAAGCCCTCTCGGCTAAAGGGGTTATATTCCTCGACATGGATTCCGGACTTCGCGAGCACCCTGATATCGTCAAAAAATATTTTGGCACCATTATTCCTCCCAACGACAATAAATTCGCCGCACTCAACTCTGCCGTCTGGTCAGGCGGGTCATTTATTTACGTCCCGCCAGGCGTCCACGTAGACCTTCCCCTCCAAGCCTATTTTCGTATAAACGCCGCCAATATGGGCCAATTTGAGCGAACTCTCATCATTGCTGATGAAGGAAGTTACGTTCACTACGTGGAAGGATGTTTGCCAGCTGGGGAGCAAGTGAGCTTAGGAGATCGGTGGGCCAACATTGAGAGTTTGAAACCCGGTGATTTAGTCGCGGACGAAGACGGAGAATTAAGACGAGTCAAAGCAGTAATGACTCGTCCATATAAAGGTGAATTAATAGAGATTACCCCTATTTCTTCCTACAACGCCTTTCAACTTACTCCAGAACACCCAGTTCTAGCTATTAAACGCCAAGACGCTTTGGCTAAACGCAATAAGCGCGGTACTTGGCAAAGAGAAGTAAGCACCAGAAAGCTGCTTTTAGAAAAACCGACGTATCTGCCAGTTAACAAATTAGACGTTGGGGATTTTATTGTTTACCCTCAGGTGAAAAGTACAAAGAAAGAAAAGTTCTCAGTGCAACTGCTTCGTCTATTAGGGTACTACTTAGCAGAGGGATCAGCATATATTCACAACCAGCTCAAAGTCGCTGTAGTCGGCTTTTCTTTATCAGAAAAGGAGACAAATCTCATTGCTGAAATTAAACAGCTTATTTTTGATGTTACGGGAAAAAAGGCGATGTTTATCCATGACAAAAAAAGACATGGGATTGAAATTCGTGTTTATTCGAAAGAATTATATGATCGGTGTCTACTAGAATGTGGAAAAGGAGCAGCGACAAAACAGCTGAGTAAAACGCTGATGAGTTTACCAGCCGAACAAATACAACCACTTCTTACTACCTACTTTTTAGGCGATGGTAATGTTTGTAAGAAAGGTAATAGCACCATGTGTCGAGCAGCAACTACCTCGGAAAGTCTTGCCAGGCAATTACAAGAGTTGCTGGGAAGATTGGGAGTCTACGCAAGTATTCAAAGAAGGAAGGGTGGTATCGACTGGATCAAGGGTCGACAAATATCAAGACGCGATCAATTCATAATCGTCTATACAAAAAATAAAACCATGGGTGAGGTACGTTCTAACCAAGGTCATTTTTTGGTACCGATTAAAAAAGTCAAACGAGTTCCCTACGATGGTTTTGTCTTTAATATGGAAGTGGATAAAACGAATTCTTATCTCATCAGAGGATTTGCAGTTCACAATTGTACGGCACCCGTTTATTCCACCGACTCCCTTCATTCTGCAGTTGTCGAGATTATTGTGAAGAAGGGAGCTCGTGTTCGTTATACCACAATTCAGAACTGGAGTGTTAATGTTTATAACTTAGTAACCAAGCGGATGCGGGTAGAAGAAGAAGCGGTTGGGGAGTGGATTGATGGTAATATTGGCTCGAAATTGACGATGAAATACCCGAGCGTGTTTCTTATGGGGAAAGGAGCACGAGGAGAAGTCCTTTCTGTGGCCTATGCTGGTCCAGGGCAACATCAAGATGCTGGTGGAAAAGCCATCCATGTGGCGCCATACACAACCAGTAAAATTACTTCAAAATCAATTAGTAAAGGTGGAGGCCGCACTTCTTATCGGGGACTTCTTCAAGTCTATAAAGGTGCTAAAAACGTAAAATCAAAAGTCGTTTGTGATGCATTAATATTGGATCCTCAATCTCGCTCGGATACTTACCCCACAATGAAGATCGATGAACAGGACGTACAGATTGAACATGAAGCGACGGTTTCCAAGATTGGAGAAGAACAATTGTTTTACCTAATGAGCCGAGGATTATCAAAATCAGAAGCTGAAGCGATGGTTGTTAACGGGTTCATTGAGCCAATCATTAAAGAATTACCCCTTGAGTATGCGGTGGAGATGAATAGGCTGATACAGTTGGAAATGGAAGGATCAGTGGGATAAGCCGTGAAGAGAAGAGTTATTGTCGATATGCTGAAGAGGGATAAAAGGGATAAACGGATAATAGAAGTAAAACAAGATGAAGATTTGACTTATCTATTAGTAGGGTTTGGGGAAGGAGAAAAAAATGTTACAGTCAAAGTAAATGGTAGAGGAGCGAGTGTCCAGATTTTAGGGATTATTCTTGCCAAAGAAGGAACAATAACCATTCACACCTTCCAAATTCACCAGCAACCGGATACAACGAGTGATCTTTTGATTAAATCTGTTCTTTTTGGAGATGCAAAATTAAATTATGATGGCCTGATTAAAATCGAAAAAGACGCGCAGAGGTCAAATGCCTATCAACGGAATGAAAATCTATTGCTTTCCGACAAAGCATATGTTGAGACAAAACCAGAGTTAGAGATTCTTGCTAATGATGTGCGCTGTACCCATGGAGCGACAATTGGGAGGATGGATGAGGAGGAATTATTTTATATCATGTCTCGCGGTGTAGACCGAAAAGAAGCAGAAAGACTAGTGATAGAGGGATTTTTGGTAGGAGTGTTGGAGAGAGTCGGAGATAAAGTTATTCGTGATAAAATAATGAAACAAATACAAAAACGATTGTCCATTTAATAATTTTTAATCAATTTTTAATGAACAAATGTTTAAAAATTACAACACTAAAAATTTAGATTTGATTTCAAATTAAAAATTTAAAATTTAAAATTCATGAGCGATTTAGTAAAAGTAGCCAAAATATCAGACATTCCCGAGGGTTCGATGAAGACGTTTGAAGTGAATGGTAAAAGAATTGCTATTGCCAATGTGGATGGGGATTTTTTTGCAATTGATGATACGTGCACGCATGAACAATGTTCGCTAGGCGGCGAGGGAGTCCTTGATGGTACAACAGTAGTATGTGGCTGCCACGGGGCAAGTTTTGATGTAACCAGTGGCAAAGTCCTGTCACTCCCCGCTCCTACCGATGTAGCAAGTTATGAGGTGAAGGTTGAAGGGGAAGATATAATGGTGAGGATACAATTATGAGCACTCCTGAACCGGAATCAAAAAATATATCTGAACGAACTGAGGCTGATAATTTTTTATTTTCTACTGTTGAACATTCCCCTGTTTTTTTAGCAGCATTAGATGCAGTACAAAACCTCCCTTCTCCCGACGAGAAAAGGCGAGCTTTACAGGCGGTTCAAAAATTAATTCCAGGAGTTGTGGCTGAAGGTGAATTTTATTATCGTTCACAAACCACATCAGACACGCAAGGAGGAAAAAGCGCTGTGGAGAAGCAGTTGGAAGCCCTAGCAGTACGACTTGGGAAGTCTGTGTATGGGCTTTCTCCGGATGAAAAGATGTCAGTCTACCTGTCATACGTCCCCCAACCAGTCAAAGGATACTTAGAAGCGTTTCTTCGGCAAGATCCAAACGCAATGAATTTGGCTGAAATATTACCTGTCGCTGGTGTGTTCAAAACATCTGTTGAAAAAGCTACCTTCAAAAAATCAGAGCCAGCAATAGGACAGGTAAAGCGTGCAATACAAGAACTCGAGATAAAGCTTGGAGTTAATGATGTAGTAGTCTCAACGAGTGGAGAGTTAGGAACTTTGGGGGATATGGTAGAACTTTTGCCAGATAATTGGCATAAGGCTCTTTACTCGTATGATTGGAAAAAGTTAGCTAATCCATTAGGAAGAAGGGGGGAACAAGATAAAAATGTTGCAACTTTACTCTACCACCTGACTCAAAAAAAGCTTATAGAGCCTTTATGGCAACCAGAAAATACTCTGCTTGAATCTCTTAATAGAATTGTTAAAGCAAAAGATTTTCATCCTAAATTAATGACCTGGCCATATGTACAAAAAACTTTAGAGTGGAGTAAAGAGGCAGTAGCTACAGCAATTCCAGATAAAAGAATTGCTCAAATACTTAATCTGGGTATTGATGGCATTACTGCTGCTGGCAAAGCTGCTGAAAACAGTTTTGCATTTAGGGGAAAGCAATCTCCCTTTGGGCTAATTGAACCATACTTATCTTATGATGAAAAAATAGAGTGGGGCAAAACTTTAGCTGAGTTGTTCAAAGAGCTTTCTAGTTTTTCACAAGGTGATAAAAAACAAATTGCAGTAAAGGTATATACACCAAATGTGGTAAGATCTGACACTAGCATCCGTTATCAAACCGGTAATTTTGCAAAACTCACAATAGATCTTGCACAACAAAATCCAGTTATTGAAATTACCGGTTTAAATCTTGAGGTTGTCTCTGGTGTTCCTTCTTACTCGCAATTTGGAGTAAGAAGCACTAAAGCAACCGCATGGGTTTTGCAACAAATAGCCGGATCTTATGCTACGGTTGAACATGGTATAGATAATAAACCACATGGTAAGTTTGGTAAGGTCAGAGCAAGGTTAAAATAAGATTAGTTGTGAGGAGCTGTGAAGTGAAGGTTGAAGGGGATGATATTATGGTGAAAATTTAAATACCAAAATACAACTAAAAACGGAGGTGATTTTATGAGTAAAGAAGAACAGAGGGAATTTTTGGCAGAAAAAATTTTCAGGGTGCCTGGGGATAAACTAATCCATTTGAAGAGGAGATAGAATAGTAAGCTCATGAATTTTAAACTTAATTTTCCTATTTTTAATATCCACCCCGATTTAGTCTACTTAGACTCGACCGCTACTTCCCTCAAACCCCAACCAGTTATCGATGCCCTTAACGATTATTACAATAAATATTCTGCAAATGTTTTCCGGGGGCTTTATAAGATAAGCCAAAAGGCGACTTTTGAGTACGAAAATGCGAGGAAGAAAATTGCGCAATTTTTGAATGCCAAAAAAGAAAGAGAAGTTGTGTTTGTGCGAAGTGCAACGGAGGCGATTAATTTGGTTGCTTATGCCTGGGGACGGCAAAACATTAAAGCAGGCGATGAGATTGTGACGACTATTATGGAACACCACTCGAATTTTGTTCCGTGGCAACAACTTGCTAAGAATGTTGGTGCTGAATTTATTGTTTGGGATATTGAAGAGGAAGGGAAGTTAAAAGTTAAAAATGAAAAGTTAAAAGTTACAATTAAAAATTCAAAATTATTTGCGGTGACTCATGTCTCAAATGTTTTAGGGACGATTAATCCTGTTAAAGAACTAATTAGTCAAATTAGACAAATAAATCCAGATATAAAAGTTTTAGTTGATGGAGCGCAGGCGATGCCGCATATGAAGGTGGATGTGGAGGATTTAGGCTGCGATTTTTATGTTTTCTCGGGGCATAAAATGCTTGGACCAACGGGAATTGGAGTGCTTTGGGCAAAAGAAGAATTGTTGGAGGAGATGCAACCTTTTAATTATGGTGGCGAGATGATTAAAACGGTTTATGTTGATAGGACTGAGTTTAAATCCCCACCACATAAATTTGAAGCCGGCACGCCGCATATTGCCGGAGCAATTGGGCTGGGGGCGGCGGTGGATTATCTTGAGGTTATAGGTATGGATCGAATCAGGAATCATGAATCAGGAATCATGGAGTATGCAATAAGAGGATTAAGAGGAATAAAGGGGATAAGAATGTATGGGCCCATGAAGATAGAAGAAAGAGGGGGTGTAATTTCATTTAATTTGTATACGAAATCAGGAAAATTGATTCACGGTCATGATGTGGCTCAAATTTTAGATGAAGACAATATTTGCATCCGTGCCGGCCACCACTGTGCCATGCCGCTGCATACGAAATTAGGAGTAGCAGGAAGTGCGAGAGCCTCATTTTATATTTACAACTCGAAGGAGGACGTTGATAAATTAGTTATGGGAATAGAAAAAATTTTGCATATTTTTAACAGAGGGTAGTTAAAAGTTAAAAATTAAAAGTCAAAAGTTTCAGTTAAAAGTTTACTAGTATATTTTGGACTGTAACTTTTAATTTTTGACTTTAGACTTTTAACTTAAGTGGATTTATACCGCGAAAATATTTTAGATCATTATCAAAATCCAAGAAATTTCGGCAAATTGCCTAAACCAACCACTTCAGCCCAGGTTTTCAATGATTTTTGCGGCGACTTCATTCATATGGATATTAAACTTAAAAAACCCAAGTCTTCAACTAAGATAAATGTCGAGGATGTGCGCTTTGAAGGAAGCGGTTGTGCTATCAGTCTGGCTTCAGCATCGATCCTTACAGAGTACATCCGCGGAAAAACTATTAACCAGTTGCAAGAACTTTCGGCAAATGATACCGTTAAGCTGATTGGCATAGAACTTACGCCGGTACGGCTTAAGTGTGCGCTTCTTGCTTGGGAAGTATTACATAAAGCAATAAACAAAATTTATGGATAACCAACAACCCTTTTCGCAAACAACTCAGGTTGGAAAACTCAAAATCGCAATCGACCGTAATCTGTGCATCGGTGCTGCTTCATGCGTGGCGATTGCGCCTCAAGCATTTCAACTCGA
>CAZUUL010000042.1:0-616 GCA_964623155.1 uncultured Gammaproteobacteria bacterium | reverse complement strand
GCAGGCAGTGAAACAGAGCAAAGCCTGATGGATGCAGCTAGATCATGTCCTGTGGCTGCGATCATTATAAATGATGCAACAGGAAAGCAAATTTTTCCTTAAGAGAGCTCAGCTCTCTAATCCCTGTAGAACTTGTAAGCTATGGTTTCTGATATAACCTGGAAAATAGGCGGAGAAGCCGGATTCGGAATCATGGTTTCCGGTCACAACATGGCCCGGACGATGGTTCGGGGAGGGTTGTTTATTTTTGAATCCAATGAGTATCCGTCGCTTATCCGCGGCGGCCATAACACCGAAACTGTCCGCATATCAACCGAGCCTGTCCATTCTCTACTTCCAGCAGTTCATATTTTGGTTGCCTTGAATAAACAAACAATCGATGTTCACAAAAACGAACTTGCGCCAAATGCTGCTGTTATTTACGATAGCGCCGATTATCAGTTAAGCCCATCTGATTTTCCTTTGCCGGTAAACCTTTTCCCTATTCACCTTCTTCAGCTGGCGAAAGACAACGGAGGCGACGTGCTGATGCGCAACACCGTCGCTATTGGCTCATCACTTGCACTGATGGACATCGAAATTGCACTTTTTACCGGAGTTTTGACAGATCAATTCA
>CAZUUL010000041.1:5304-7690 GCA_964623155.1 uncultured Gammaproteobacteria bacterium | reverse complement strand
GCGTATTACCAGAAAGCCAATGCTGATGCGGGCTTTGAAAAATTGTCTTTGGCAGAGATCGTGAAAAAAGCCATTGCCAGGGTTGAACCGCTTCTAAAAAAAAACCATATACTCATTCACAACCAAATTCACGAGGTCGCATTGGAAGCAAATCCCTACGGCCTTTGTGATTTGCTGGTGATTCTTTTAGACAATGCCATTAAATACAGCGGCCGGGGAAAAACAATTACGATTGCTTCTAAACAAGCTGATGGTTTTGTAGAATTATCAGTGCAAGACCAGGGTATCGGGATAGCAGAAAAGGACCTAACCCATATTTTTGACCGGTTCTTCCGGGCCGATTCCGTGCGCTCAGGCAGTAGAGGCTATGGCCTTGGTTTATCGATTGCAAAAAAAATTGCCGATATCCACCACGCATCCATAACTGTAAAAAGCCAGCTCAATAAAGGCAGTATATTTACTGTTCATCTGCCCCCATCTTTTTTCAGCTGATTTTCAGTTTTGCCCTTTAGACTCTGCTATATGAAACGAATTAATATTTTTTTTAACAGATTGTTTGTTTTTAAGAACTGGTTTTTAAAAAGTTCAAAGTTGGCGAAAATTATTGTCGTTGTAATTTTTTTGGCATTTGCTTGGTTTACTATTACAAAACTCAATGATAGCCGATCGCAACAGCCCCGATACCAAACCGCCCGGGTCCAAAAAGGGACACTTATTATTGCAGTTACCGCTTCCGGACAAGTAACAGCTGCCAACAGTTCTTCTATCACCACCGGCGCATCAGGGGTTGTGAGCAAACTCTACGTCAAAGACGGCGATACGCTAAAAGCTGGCGCTAAAATTGCTGAGATTGATTTAGATTTAGAAGGCAGACAAAAAGCAGCCCAGGCTTTTGCGGCTTACCAAAGTGCCAGCAATACTCTGGATACTGCCAAGACCAACTTTTTTTCATTGCAATCTGACATGTTGACCAAATGGAAATCCTATATGGATATAGCACAAGACTCTACGTACCAAAATCCTGATGGTTCGCCTAAAACAAGTGAACGGCAGCTGCCGAAATTTATGAGTAGCAACGATGACTGGTTGGCTGCTGAAGCCAAATACAAAAATCAGCAGAATGTAGTAAACCAAGCGCAGACGGCCCTAAACTCAGCCTGGTTTGCTTATCAGCAGGCGTCAGCAATAATTTATGCCCCGATTCCTGGGACGGTGACCGGGCTTTCATTGCAAATCGGGTCGGTAATAGGGCCCCAGTCTGGATCTCCTTCCAGCCTGACTTCCAACACATCTTCAGCGCAAAAGGTAGCCAGTATCAAAACCAGCGCCAAACCAAGTGTTACAGTTAACTTAACAGAAATTGATATTCCAAAAGTCAAGATTGGTGACAAAGCAACGCTTACTTTTGATGCTTTTCCCGGAAAAACTTACACTGGTACGGTTGTCAGCGTCGATGGGGTGGGAATGGTCAGTTCCGGGGTCACGACTTACCCGACCGTTATTCAATTGGACGGGCAAAATTCGGATATTCTCGCTAATATGTCAGCTTCAGCAAATATCATCACTCAGACTAAAGACAATGTAATTTTGCTGCCGCTAAATGCAGTCCAAGTGCAAAATGGCGAATCATGGGTGCGGATTATGCGCAACGGTCGGGTGGAACAACTGCCAGTTGAAATCGGGCTTTCCTCTGATAGCCAAATTGAAATCATTTCCGGACTGTCCGAAGGCGATACGATAATTACCAATATAATTTCATCTTCTAGTCAGCAACGAGGTCCCCAAACCCAGTCGCCATTTAGCGGATTCGGCGGGGGCGGTTTTCGCGGCGGTGGAGGTCCGCTTCGCCTCGGCCGGTAAATCTCTATGAGTTCTGGCTATGATAAAAGTGCGCCATATTACCAAAATCTACAAAACCGATGTACTGGAAACGGTCGCTCTTTCAGACGTCACTTTCGAAGTGAAAAAAGGCGAATTCGTGGCTATCATGGGTCCCTCGGGTTCGGGTAAATCCACACTCATGCACATTTTGGGAGCTTTGGATTTGCCGACCAGTGGCGATTACATCCTCGATGGCGAAAGCATCTCTAGTCTATCCGATGACGAGCTAGCTAATATCAGAAACCGGAAAATAGGTTTTATCTTTCAAGCATACAATCTGCTTCCCCGGACATCGGCGCTTAAAAATGTCATCCTGCCGATGATTTATGCCGGAATTGCCAAAGAAGAAAGGGTAAACCGGGCTAAAAAATATTTGACCATGGTCGGGCTTGGCGACAGACTTGAACATACTTCCAACCAACTCTCCGGTGGCCAGCAACAAAGGGTGGCGATTGCCCGAGGTTTGGTTATGAATCCGGCAATACTTTTGGCAGACGAGCCGACC
>CAZUUL010000041.1:0-5294 GCA_964623155.1 uncultured Gammaproteobacteria bacterium | reverse complement strand
CGGCAATATTGCTTCTGTTCAGGCTGCGGAGATCATGGAAATTTTCCAAGAGCTTAATGATGCCGGTCACACTATTGTGATGATTACCCACGAGCTGGATATTGCTTCACATGCAAAGAGAGTTATTAGCATTCGCGACGGAAAAATTATCGATGACAGGAAAAACAAAAAAACAAAAAAAGCAGTTTCAAGTTGATAAAATATGGACTTTAGCCAAACATTTTTTGAAAGTTTAACAACCTTGGCTGTAAACAAATTGCGCACCGGACTTGCTATCTTGGGTATCGTAATTGGTATTGGCAGCGTCATCGCTTTGATTTCGCTTGGTCAAAGTGGGCAAAAATCGGTGGAGAACCAAATCCAAATGCTGGGATCCAATTTATTGACAGTAGTTCCCGGCGGACAAAATATAGGCAGCGTGCGCGGAGCTCTCGGCGGTGGAACTAGTCTGACGTTGGAGGATGCCAAAGCGATTCAAAGCTCGCCGCAAGTCACAACAGTTGAAGCAGTTTCGCCGGAATTTTCCCGGCGCGCCCAGGTAACAGCGGGTAGGAATAATACTAATACCCAGGTTATCGGTGTCTATCCCCAGTATGCCCAGATCCGCAAAATCCAACTGGCTCAAGGTTCATTTATCAGTGACCGGGATGTGGAGGCAATAACCAAAGTTGCGGTTTTAGGGCCGCAAGCAGCTGATAAACTGTTTGGCGAAGGGGTGAGCCCAATCGGCCAAAGCCTGCGCATAAACGGTCAAACCATCAGGGTGATAGGTTTAACCGTTGCCAAAGGCGGTACGGGTTTTAATAACCCGGATGATGCAATTTATGTCCCGCTTACAGCTGCTCAAAAACAACTGTTCGGGGTCAATTATTTAAGTTCTATCGCAGTTGAAGCAAAGCGGCAAGAGGTTATGACCGATGCTCAGAATGAGATTGGTTATTTGCTTCTTACCAGACACAAGCTAAACGATCCGGCCGAAGCCGACTTTGTCATTTTTTCACAAAACGACATTTTAAATACTGCTTCGCAAATAACCGGCACATTTACCACGCTTTTGGGCGGAATTGCAGCCATATCTTTGCTGGTCGGCGGTATAGGTATTATGAATATTATGCTGGTGACTGTTACCGAACGGACGCGTGAGATCGGACTTCGTAAAGCTCTCGGAGCCAAGAAAAAAACTATTATTACTCAATTTCTTATGGAAGCGACTCTACTTACTTTTATTGGTGGTTTAATCGGTATGATCTTGGGTGTAGTTATTTCCTACGCTCTTTCCTTGGTTATGAAGCTGCCATTTACTATTTCCCTGTCATCGATTGTTTTAGCGATCAGTGTTTCAGGAGGGATTGGTATTCTTTTTGGCTGGTATCCGGCAAAAAAAGCTTCCAACCTACAACCGATAGAGGCTTTACGCTATGAATAAATTTTTATTACTTACTCTTGTTGCTGGAGTAGTCATCTTTGGCGGAGTGGTAGGCTGGTTTTATTTCCACTTCAATATTTCTCCTGCTTTAGTAAATCAAATGAATAATTTGAACAAGAGTTCAGGCCAACTGAATCCATTATCTATAGAAGCAATGCGGAAAAGGACCTATCCAGGAAGCGACATGGTGATTGAGCAAACATTGCCTGACGGAAGTAATTACCATCGATATCTTGCTTGGTATCAGTCAGACGGTTTAAAAATTTATGGACTCTTAACAATTCCAAATGATGATAGGTCTGAGGCAGGTTTTCCCGCTATCATTTTTAATCACGGTTATATCCCGCCTTCTGAATACAAATCAAGCGAAAGGTATGTTGCCTATGTCGATGCTTTTGCAAGGAATGGTTATATTGTTTTTAAACCTGACTACCGCGGCCATGGTAACTCAGAAGGCCAACCCGAGGGCGCATATTATTCTGCTGCATACACCACCGACGTCTTAAACGCTTTGAGTTCAATCAAAAGGTTAAAAGACCCGTCAAATGTTCAAGCTTCAGGCAATCAACCAACAATTGTTGATACATTCGACTATTACTCAGTATCAATCCTGAGCTTGTCGAAGGATTGATTTGACTGGATAATTTTTTTAAAATATTTGTAAAATCAACTAAGATGGGTATATAGCTATATGTCTGACAAATCACTGGTCATGCTGGGTATGATTGTGGGATCGCTTATTGGCAGTTATATTCCGGTGTTTTTTGGTGCCAGCCTGTTTTCATTTGCGTCGCTGGCAGGTAATGCCGTGGGCGGGATAATAGGTATAGTCATAGCCAACAGATTAACCTGATTGACTTTTGCTTTTATTAGTGTTAAAGTGTAGAGAATAACAGATTTAAATCAATAAATCTGTTTAAATTGGACAAACGTTTTAATGTAGATAAAGATAAAGATACCTCACAATTTTTGTTTTACTTCGTATCTTTTCTCCCTCTTTAAGACAATTTTTCATTTAGGCAGATTTATTGATTGAATGATTTGAAGGAGGTGCAAAATGGCAAAAAACTTATTTGTCGGGAGTATTCCCTTTACCATAACCGAAGACGCTCTCAGACAATTGTTCTCACAGTATGGCAGCGTGCAATCGGTGAATATTATAAAAGATAAATACACAGGTAATAGCCGTGGTTTTGCTTTTGTTGAGATGGGGACTGAGCCGGAAGCAATGCAAGCCATCGAAAAATTAAACGGCCACGCCCTTGAAGGAAGATCTATAGTGGTAAAAGAAGCATTGCCAAAGCCGACCTACACAGCTGGGGGTGGAGGTAGAACATTTGCTGATCGTCGAGGAAACAGAGGAAGTTAGCGAAGGTAAAAAAGGTCCGCTTTAGTAGTTAGAGATTGGTATACATAATGGATGTCTCTTTCAGCGCAGAAGAACAGAAAAGATTTGCGCAGTTTTCCTCTCTTAAAAGTCTCATCGATAAAAAAAGAAGTAAAAAACTCGCTCGGCGTTTAATGACTAATCCCTACTCTACTAGACAGGAGTACTTAATGGGTGCCTTTATCGAGATGTACGAGCATCAGCTACAACCAGTCGTTTTTCCATTGTTTAAAAAGGGGTATACGATAGAAGTTTCTTCAGGTTTCTCTGGAAAATATGGGGAATGCCAAGTTATAAAGGGCTATTTTCCGATCAGCGAACAGATAAAAAACAGATTAGGCAAGGTTGGCGTGAAGATTCACGATAGCACCTATCATAAGACAATGTCGTTTTATCCCAAGAGGGCAAATCTAGAGGCAATTACCGCTTCTTGGAAACAAATAGCAGAGATTTTTCCTGATAAAGAACAAGCTTCTACCCCATCGACGGCTATGGGAGCATTTCAATTCCGGTTAGCCTATATCCCGGTTGATCCACTTTTGAAAATTCATCGCTTATTTGAGTGCCTTCGCGATACTGTCAAGCAAAATATGGCTGCCGATCTTACTTACCGATTAAAGACTAAGCCTTTTCTTAGTGAACTTGAATCGAGACTTGGAGTTTTCTTAGAAATGCTTGAACCACAGGTGAGAGATGCAGTGGTTTTACTTAACCGTAAAGGATACTCAACTGATACCTCGGGTTTTATGGCTCAGGCAGATGGTCAAATGATAGAAGGTGACTTTACGATTGATGAACAAACGCTCAACAAGTTAAAAGCCATGGGAGTAACGGTGGAAACAAATCCCAGCGGCTACACCAGACTCGAATTCCGATCAGATGTTGCAGATATCGACCACGTGAGAAATCAGTGGAAGCGTATTGTAGAACTATTTCCAGACAGGAAAAAGCAGGCTCAACCGTCAATGACCAAGAAATCAAGAGATATCCGCAGTAAATATGCAAGGAAAAGTGCACCATCTACATAAAGATTTCCGTTACCATTCCTTTCAATATCAGTTCGCGCCCTCTCTGCTTGTTTATTATATCTATTGATAAACCAGTCGCTTCAGCGACTTTATTGCTGATGCGTTTGGATATCCCAAGAGCACAAATTTTCCATTCAAGGACTGAAAAATTTTCGGCGGTCTGCATGATGTCAGCAATGGTTTTGATTATTCTACTACTCGTGCCTTTTAGACACGACTGAAAAAGAAGAATATAACCATGCTCATCAACTGCATAAATATGAGCCGTGATACGGTTTTGCTGGAGGAGAATAGCGCCAAATTGTCCTGTCATACTCTAACAATACTAGAGTATACTCTAACTTGTCAAGAGTAAACAAGGAATCATTTTCTGGTTTTTCTGATGATGCGCTTGATGTCTGCAAGCTGTCGTTCAACTTTGGCCAATTTTCCGGCGACGACAAACTCATCTACGTCATCTTCTGTAAAAAAAACCAACGGCTGGTTGGTTTGACTGGCGATTTTTTTCAATTTTGCAAGTGGGGGAACAGCCCGGCCCAGTTCATAAGCAGAAACCGATTTATCAGATACACCAATGGCACGAGCTAAGCTTGCTTGAGAAAGACTAGTAGCTTCGCGAGCTTGACGAATCCGTGAAGCAAGACGGTTAATCATAGATTAGATTATACTATACTTTATGGCGGCCTCTCTAACTCGACCGGTAAAGCGCATAAAAGATCTTCCACCGACGGCTCGTCCCCGGGAGAAACTGCTTCTTAGGGGAAAAGCAAATCTCCAAAGCAATGAACTCTTGGCCATTCTCTTGGGTACGGGAACGAAAAAAGCCAACGCGTTGGTCTTGGCAGACAAACTTCTTAGTAAGTATGCGCTTGGGGAATTAGTCAACTTGACAGTTTACCAGCTGGCGGCAATCAGTGGCATCGGGAAAACTAAAGCGGCCCGAATTTTGGCCGCGGTTGAGTTGGGAGAACGATTGTTTGCGCCTAAATCTTTGACAACTGTTATCCTAAATTCTGCCGCTAATGTCCTACCACAGCTAAATGATATTATTGAAAAAAATCAGGAATATCTTGTTGCTCTTTATGTTGATGCCCGCAACCAACTTTTGCACCGAGAACTAGTCGCTTTAGGCAGTCTGAATGCTACCCGGATTGAGCCTAAGGAGATTTTTTCGGCGGCGATTAGTTTGCCTTGCGCAGGAATTTACCTTGCTCATAATCATCCGTCAGGCGATCCGACGCCTTCTGAAGATGATGTCCGTTTCACCGCTCGAATACAATCTGCCGCTGCTATCCTGGGATTTAAATTATTGGATCATATTATTGTATCTCGCCAGCGCCATTTTTCATTTCAAGAATACGGTCTTATGCCAAAGCGCTAAATATCAAAAATATGATATATACTCACCGCAAATGAATTTGCGTCAGTATATACCCTTCTAATCTGATTATTG
>CAZUUL010000040.1:0-8389 GCA_964623155.1 uncultured Gammaproteobacteria bacterium | reverse complement strand
GGCGCTTACGATTCCCACTCTTCTTTCTGGCGACCCGGCTTCTCCCGGTATTGCCAGCGGACCGGTAAAAATTATCAAAAAAGCAATTGATATCGGCCGGGTAAAAAGCGGTGACATCCTGGTTGCGCCGCAAACCAACCCTGACTATGTCCCGGCTATGCGCCGGGCCGCCGCTATAGTTACCGAGCGGGGAGGAAGGACGTCGCACGCGGCGATTGTCTCAAGAGAACTTGGTTTGCCGGCGGTCGTGGGTGCGGCAAAAGCAACTGTACTCCTTAAAGACGGTGAAATCGTGACTGTTGACGGCGGTCGGGGAAAAGTTCATAAAGGTGCGGTCATAGGAATCAAAAATGGAATTAACAAAGCACAATCGCCGGATGGCCACTTGCTCCAGACTGCAACCAAAGTCTATGTCAACCTAGCTCACCCGTCGCGGGCGGCTGACGTGGCAAAGCATCAGGTAGACGGCGTCGGCCTGCTCCGGGCCGAATTTATGATGGCAGATATAGGTTACCACCCAAAAAAATTAATTCAGGAAAAAAAGGAAAAAATGTTTATTGCGAAATTGAGTCAAAACTTGGAACAATTTTGCAGCTCATTCTCGCCGCGGCCGGTTGTATATCGGGCTTCAGATTTTAAGACCAACGAGTATCGCGATCTGATCGGGGGAAAACAGTATGAGCCCGAGGAAGCCAATCCAATGCTGGGTTTTAGGGGTGCTTACCGTTATATTTCTGATCCTTCGCTATTCAAACTTGAACTTGCAGCCATAAAAGATGTGCGTGAGGACAAGCAGCTCCATAACCTTTGGCTTATGATTCCTTTTATCCGAACGCCAGACGAACTCTTGCAGGTAAAAAAACTTGTCGCTGCTTCCGGACTCGCGCGATCGCCGTCCTTTAAACTGTGGATGATGGTGGAGTTGCCGATAAATGTCATTTTACTTGACAAATTTATCGATGTTGGTATAGACGGCGTTTCAATCGGTAGTAATGACTTGACCATGCTGATCATGGGAACTGACAGAGACAATAGCGAAGTTGCATCGATTTTTGACGAACGAAACCCGGCAGTACTCTGGGCTTTAGAAAAAGTTATCAAAACCTGCCATAAGCGGAGAATCACTTCATCTATCTGTGGTCAGGCTCCTTCAGATTATCCGGAGCTGGTGGATCGGCTGGTAGAATGGGGGATAACCTCTATATCGGTTAACCCTGATGCCATAGACCGGACGCGAGAAGAGATTTATCAGGCAGAAAAAAAGTTGATTGCTAAATAATGGCTAAAATTAGATCTATAACCGCCAGAGAAATTTTGGATTCAAGAGGCAATCCAACACTTGAAACCAGTGTTCGGCTTGAAGATGGAAGTGCTGCTTTGGCGGGTGTGCCTTCAGGCGCTTCAGTTGGAACTTTGGAAGCGGTTGAACTGCGGGATGCCGACCCCCGCCGTTTTGCCGGCATGGGCGTTCTCCATGCACTAAATAATATCACCACTATTATTGCCCCACAATTGATTGGTAAAGACGCCTCCAACCAGCGGGCAGTCGATATGCTTTTGTTAAATCTCGATACAACAAAAACCAAGCAGCGCCTCGGAGCAAACACTATTCTTTCCGTTTCCGTTGCAGTAGCCTGTGCCCAAGCGCTCAGCCAGAAAAAACCGCTTTATCAGTATATAAACGAATTAATTAAGAGCTTGGGGTTGGTGGTCGAACCCAAAGTGCCACCACCGACTTTCAATATTATCAATGGCGGCCAGCACGGAGCTGGCAATTTAGACTTTCAGGAATTTCATGTTCTGCCTGCTTCGGCCCGCGCCTACCGCGAAGCCCTGCGGATGGGCGTTGAAATTTATCATCAGCTCAAAAACGTACTGATCGAGAAAGGCGCCACCTATTCTGTCGGCGATGAAGGCGGTTATGCAGCAAATCTATACACAAATCTCGACGCCTGCCAAACCATAATTGAAGCCATAAAAAAGACGCCGTATAAATTCGGAGTAGATGTTTTTTTTGGCCTGGATATTGCTGCCAACCATTTTTTTTCAAACGGCAAATATACAATTAAAGATAAACCGCTGCCGCTTAATCGCGATGAGTTTATTACCTATCTTGGTGAATTAAATAATCAATATAAACTGATATATCTTGAAGATCCTCTTTCTGAAGACGACTGGGAAGGATGGAAAAAATTGACCGCGCTTTTGGGGAAGGGGACGATGATTGTCGGTGACGACCTGCTCGTAACCAATCCAGAACGGCTAAAGTCGGCAATTGATTCTCATGCTGCCAATAGCATTTTAATAAAACCCAATCAAATCGGGACTCTTTCAGAAACTATAAATGTCATCAAATTGGCGAAAAATGCCGGCTTTAAAACCATCGTCTCGCACCGGTCGGGTGAAACCAACGATACTTATATCGCCGATTTTGCGGTTGGGATTGCGGCTGATTATGTTAAATTCGGAGCCCCGGCCCGGGGCGAACGCGTGGCAAAATATAATCGCTTGTTACAAATTGAGAGTGAACTTAAGCAAAAACAATAATTTTTATGACCCAAAAAGGCTTTGCTCCGATTTTTCAAATTCATTTCGCAATTTAAACCAAAATAGACTAAAATTGAATCGTACTTGACTTATGTAGTACAATTTAGTAGTATTTTTGTACTATGAATAGTGTATTAAAGACGATGTTGCTCGAGTGGCGCGACAGACCACTTCCGCAGATTATAGACAGAGATGAACCATTAATGGTTGAGGACATGCCGGCTGGAAAGGCGTTGGTGGTTACGGGTTTTCGGCGTGTTGGCAAAACCTACCTTCTTTTTCATGCGATAAAAAAGCTACTCAATTCATATTCGCGAAGTGAAATCGTGTATCTTAATTTTGAGGACGAGCGCATACCTCTTAGCACCCAGGTTCTCACCAACCTCATTCCCGAAATTCAAGCTGTCTTTGGCCAAAAACCAAAGTTTCTATTTTTGGATGAGATTCAAAATATGCCTCATTGGTCAAAGTGGCTAAGACGTATATTAGATATCCAGCAGATAAAGATTGTCGTCACTGGTTCGTCATCTAAAGTAAGTAGCCTAGAGATTCCGACTGAACTCCGCGGTCGGGCGTGGGAGAAAATGGTTTTTCCCTTAAACTTTAAAGAATTCTTGCGTTTTAAAGGGCAGGCTTTCGATTTCCAAAAAATTAAGTATGTGCTAGAGGAGCAAGCCAAAATGCATTTTCTTTTTGAGGAATATCTGAAATACGGCGGTTTACCTGAAGTAGTGTTAATCCCTACTGAAAAAAAACCAGAGTTATTACAGAACTATTTTCAAACAGTAGTAAGAAAAGAGATGATTGAACGATTTAAAATAAGAAACGAGGAAGCACTTAAAATGTCTCTTAAGCTTGTCCTTAACTCTACCTATGTAACTGTCTCAAAGCTTTATAATAGTTTCAAAAGTATGGGGCTCCCGGTTGGCAAAACAACGTTAAATAATTACCTGTCCTTTGCCGAATCAGCCTATTTTCTAAAACAACTTTACTTCTATTCACCATCTATGCGTAGTCAGCTTCAATATCCGCGAAAGCTCCACATTATTGATAATGGCTTTATTACCGCTCTGTCGACAAAATTTTCTCAAAATTTCGGCCGCCTCTTTGAAAACCTGGTTTTCTGGCACCTTTTTAAGAATAATGATAACATCTTCTATTATCGGGATGAACGTGGAGAGGTGGACTTGGTGGTGTTTCAGGATAATCAGATAAAAACACTTTATCAGGTCTGCTATGATCTTTCAGACCGAGAAACACTGGAACGGGAAATAAAAAGTCTGATAAGGGCAGGCAGAAAATTAAAGACTATTGATCTCCGAGTGATTACCTTAAAAGCTGAAGAATTTCCAACGTCCCCAAAAGTAAAGGTCATCTCTTATTTTGATATCTTGTGATACTAGCTTGCTGCGCTTGATCGCAACGACAACATGTGCTTTACTAGAAGCATATGATCCAAAAAGGCTTTGTACCAATTTGAAGCCTCGAATGGAGAAGGGTATGTCTATCAGCTTACTTGACTTTTATTCAATTATTGTTACTTCTTATTGGTTTACTTTTTATCTCCTTAGTATTTATTATTATTCCCAAGGTCGTTGAATTAGGGAGAATTTGGAAGCATGCAATACCCACTATTCAGTTTTTGCTTAACCTTCGATTTTATTTGCTGATAGTTGCATTATTTTATTTGTTAGTATTAACAGTTATAACCTACAAAAGAAGGCAAAATAGTATTCCATTCCTGAAACAACAACCGCTTTATCATAGGTTCTCTTACGTTTTATCTTTTTCTCCATGTCATATTTGTACGCCATTTTGATTCTATTTTCAAACCGTAATATTTTGTAACGGTTCCACTTTTATTGTAGCAGATTTCTGTTCTCCTGATTTTTGTTATACTGGTTGTAAGGTCGATGCAACTATGCCAGCAATAGTTCTTGTTGTTCTTGACGGTTGGGGAATAGCACCAGCTGGGCCTGCAAATGCAGTTTCTCTCGCCAAACTTCCCAATTTTAACCGCTTCTGGCGGGACTTTCCTCATACTACGCTTACTGCCTCGGGTGAAGCCGTCGGTTTGCCTCGGGGCGAGCCTGGCAATACTGAAACCGGGCATCTCAATTTGGGAGCAGGCCGCATCGTCTATCAGGACCTTCCCCGTATCAACATGGCCATCGCCGACGGAAGTTTTTATAAAAATCCGGCGCTTTTATCTGCCATTGACCACGTAAGAAAAACTGGCGGAAAACTGCATCTTGCCGGCTTGATCGGTTCGGGCGGCGTCCACTCCAACAGCGAGCATCTCTTCGCTCTTTTGGCCCTTTGCCGCGAACAGGGCATTGCCCGCGTGTTTCTTCATCTGTTTACTGACGGGCGCGATTCACCGCCCACTTCTGCCAAGGTATTTATTGACCAGGTTGAGCGCGAAACGGCCAGCATAGGGGTCGGCCGGATAGCCACGATTGCAGGACGCTACTACGCCATGGACCGGGATGAACGCTGGGATCGAACCGAAAAAGCCTACAAGGCCATGGTAAAGGGAGAAGAAATTTATGCCGATTCGATTAAAGAAGCTTTAGATCATGCCTATGGATCACAAATAACCGATGAATTTATAGTACCTACGGTTATCGTCGACAAAAATAAAAAGCCTGTAGCCACGGTAGGCAGGGGCGATGCGATTATTTTTTTCAACTTTCGCGTCGACCGCCTGCGGCAACTCACAAAAGTCTTTGTTTACGACAATTTTGAAGACGGGGTCAAAACAAAACCGGGTTTTGACCCGTATACTGTTAAATATTATAAAAAACATTTAAGAGAGGCGCTCCCTGTAAGAAGGCCGTTTCATCGCGGTCCTAAAATTGCCAATCTTTTCGTAGTAACTATGACCGAGTATGAAATAGGCCTGCCTGTAGATGGAATCGTTTTTCCCACCCAAAAAATAAAAAATACCCTTGGCGAAGTCCTGGCCCGCCAGGGAATCCGGCAATTGAGAGCTACTGAATCGGAAAAAGAACGTTTTGTAACTTACTATTTCAGCGGTCAAAATGAAATAAAACTCCCTGGTGAAGACTGGCTGATAACGCCCTCGCCCAAAGTTGCCACCTACGATCTGGCTCCCGCCATGTCAGCCGATGAGTTAACAGCTGAAGTTTTGCACCAACTTCGCAGCAAAAAGTATACTTTTATTATTATAAATTATCCCAACGCCGATATGGTTGGCCATACCGGCATCATTCCGGCAGCGGTAAAGGCCTGCGAAACTATCGACCGCTGCCTCGGCCCTTTGGTTAGTGAAATCCTTTCACAAAATGGATATTGCATTCTGACGGCAGATCATGGTAATGTAGAAGAGATGCTACGGCAAAAGACGGGTGAGATAGACACTGAACATTCCAGTAATCCTGTACCTTTAATCACAATTGCTAGAGAATGGGAAAATCAGGCGGTAGAGCTGGCGCCAGGCATCCTTGCAGATATCGCAACGACCATATTGCACCTTTTAAAACTTTCTATACCAAAAGAAATGACTGGGAGATACCTGCTTAGATAAAAGAGGAATTTATGAAAGTAACCATTTCCGTAATTAAAGCAGATACAGGATCAGTTGGAGGACACAATAAACCAAGTCAGGCCATGCTTGATAAAGCAGCAGATGTTGTTAAGGGGGGAATTAAACAAGGTTTGCTCATTGACGGGCGAGTAACATACACCGGCGATGACATTGCGCTTCTGATGACGCATATTCGCGGCGTAGACAATCCAGATATCCACAAGTTTGCTTGGGATACATTCGTTGAGACAACTAAAATCGCTAAATCTCAAGGCTTGTACGGTGCAGGTCAGGATCTTTTGAAAGACGCTTTTTCAGGAAATGTCCGGGGAATGGGGCCAGGGTCAGCAGAAATTGAGTTTGAGGAAAGAATCGCGGAACCCTTTATTGTCTTTGCGGGCGATAAATGCGGACCTGGTGTGTTTAACTACCCCTTGTTTGAAGCATTTGCTAGTCCGTATCACAATGCCGGACTTTTGCTTGCTCCAGATATGCATGCCGGATTTACGTTTACCATCATGGATGTCAACTACACCGAAACAGACAGGGTTATCAGTCTTAAAGTAGCGCAGGATTACTATGATATTTGTGCACTCTTACGAGATCCGAATCATTATGTCATTGAAAGTGTGGTTGAAAACGCATCCGGGTTAACTGCTTCTGTCGCATCCACGTCGCGACTTCATAATATTGCCGGAAAATATGTCGGCAAGGATGATCCTGTAGCTATTGTACGAAGTCAAAAACAGTTTCCGTCAACAGGTGAAATTCTTTCGCCTTGGGCACTGGCTCATTTTACCCTGGGTGATAATCGTGGTTCCCATCATGTGGCTGTCATGCCAGTCAAGCAAAATACAATTATATCTTATTTTGACGGACCAACCATAATGTCAGCTGCTGGATATTGTGTTCATGAAGGTAAGCTAACCGAATCGGTTGATCTTTTTGATCAACCGTTCTGGGACTACATTCGCGAGAAAGCAGCAAAAAAAACATTAGACCTGCGGGCTCAAGGTTTTTATGGTCCTTCCATGGCCGGTATGGACGAACTTGAGTACACCGGTGTTGTGGAAAACTTGAAGCGCCTTGATAAAAAATTTAGTCTGCGGACAAAGAAGAAATAATACCTGCCAATGAAGCAGCGGATACATAAATCAGAAGTTTATTTTAAACTTGAACCAAATCTTCACAGTTACGAGCAAACTCGCAAAAATTTCTCCTGGAAGGCGCACTACAATGAACTCGCCTGGTTTGAAGGCAAATTAAACGCAGCCTACAACGCGGTTGATCGCCATCTGGACACTTTTAGAAAAAACAAAATTGCTCTCTACTGGGAAAGCGATGAGCAAAGCAAGAAATACACTTTTGAAGAACTGGCCCAGTTATCAAATCAATTTGCCAACCTTTTGCGTTCGCTCGGACTCAAGCGCGGAGATCGGGTCTTTATTTTTCTCCCGCGTGTCCCTGAACTTTACATAGCCTTTTTAGGAATTTTAAAAATCGGCGCTGTCGCCGGCACGCTCTTCAGCGCCTTCCAGGAACAGGCCTTATTTGACCGCTTAGACAACAGCGATGCCAGGTTAGTAATTACTGACAGCGTTTTGGCTCCACGCATTGATAAAATCCGCCGCCGGCTGGTCAAAGTTAAGGAAATTCTCGTCGTTGACGGCGATGATTTTAAAAAACAACTCGCCAAGCAGCCAACTCATGGCCACATCGCGCAGATGGATCCAGATGATTATGCGTTTATGCTTTATACATCAGGCACAACCGGCAAACCCAAGGGAATTGTCCACCGGCATCTGGCAATTCTGGCTGAGCATCTCACAGCCAAATGGGTGCTTGATTTGCAGGAAACTGACACCTATTGGTGTACAGCTGATCCGGGTTGGGTAACTGGTATCGCCTATGAAATACTCGGGAGCTGGAGCAACGGTGTTGCTTCTGTGGTCTATTCTGGCCGGTTTGATCCACAGCGCTGGTACCAAATAATTGAAAAGTATCGGGTATCGGTCTGGTACACTGCGCCTACAGCTGTACGTATGCTCATGGCTGCTCCGGTTGCAATTTTGTCCAATCACAGTTTCTCTTCACTCCGCCATATTTTGTCGGTTGGCGAACCACTCAACCCAGAAGCGATCCGTTGGGGAGAAAAGGCTTACGGTTTACCTTTTCACGACACATGGTGGCAAACCGAGACGGGTGCAATCATGATAGCCAACTATCCCACCATGGATATAAAAATCGGCTCGATCGGAAAGCCTATTCCCGGGATCAAAGCCGCCATGGTTG
>CAZUUL010000039.1:7726-8560 GCA_964623155.1 uncultured Gammaproteobacteria bacterium | reverse complement strand
TCCGCCACGACGAGCTAAAGCTCGTCGTCTGCCGTCACCCCATCTCATCTACATTCTATTTGAGTTTGGCGGGGGGAATTCTTTTTTTGGTATGGGCGATGGTGCTCGTTCATGTACTAAATATATAATATACTATCTTGGTATATTCCACAATAGGTTTTAGAATGTTAATATCATTATGTCAAAAGAAATATATACAGCCAAATATAAAAAACTAAGAGAGAAACTTAAGAAAGCGCGGATTGAGGCTAAATTAACTCAAGTGCAAGCAAGTAAAAAATTAGGAAAACCGCAATCGTATTTTTCTAAAATTGAACGAGGTGAAAGACGAATTGATGCAATTGAGCTTGAAGAATTGGCAAGGATTTATAGAACATCACTAGGTTATTTTGTGAAATAAAATATATACTGATTTCATCAGTGAGCAGTATAAATAATTAGGCGCAGCAGAACCGAAGTTCTGCTGCGCCAGTTTGCCTCGATGAGGAGGTCTTTGTCTTCATTGCCTTTCGGCAATCCTGTCCACCTGGACAGAAAATTTAAAAGCTGAACAGCGATTAAATTAATTTCAGTCTAACATGACATATATGTATATGTCAATAGTCGCAGGGTAAGTTCAATAAGTAATTGTTGAACTTACCCTGCGCAACTCAACTTTGTGTTTGAGTTGATAAATTGTTAAAATGAAAATATGAGCGAAAGGCTTTTTGAACAATCAATGAATCCAAAGGAGCATATAAAATCCGACTTGGCGGATTCTGGAGTTGACGCTCCGGAGGAATGGAAAAAGGCCTTTAATCTTGATGAAAGACTGGAATTTTCTAATCTCGGGCT
>CAZUUL010000039.1:4668-7716 GCA_964623155.1 uncultured Gammaproteobacteria bacterium | reverse complement strand
GGCTTGTTCGCTCTTTTCTAAAAGTGGAAGAGAGCGGTAAAGCAACGGATCATGTCTTATCTCGCAGAGAAATTGAGCGAGTGAGAGACCTTGAAGATTCGGGAGAAAAACTCGTTGCATTGGGGGAAATGAATATAACTCAAGCTATTGAATTTGTTCGTTTTTGCGGAACAGAAGACGCGTTTCGTTACCTAAACAATCGCCTTATTTTTTACAAAAAGTTAATCAATGGCGAAGAAATTGACATAAAACAAGAATCGATAGACTGGAACGACGAGAAAAAACAATTTACAACTGAAACAATTTCACGCAAAGAGAAAAAGACAGATGTAGCAGATCCAAAAACCATTGAGGTGGGTTTATGGCGGGATATATATTATGCAGTTATGCAAGGTACACCGGAAATGGCCGCGGTGAAAATCGCCACACGAAGAGTCAATGAACAAGGTATTAAAACGAAGAAGAACATTGAAGGTAGAGTCGCGAAATCAGGTATGAGTACTTCCGATAAAGAATTTACTAAACTCAAGAGTCGAGTGATGGGTTCGTCTCCTCGTTCTGTAGTTCAATTCAAAGGCTATGATTCAGGTGTTCGTCAAGGTGAAATTGGCGTGTACGGTGACCTCATAGCTTT
Source organism: uncultured Gammaproteobacteria bacterium (assembly GCA_964623155.1). Taxonomy (GTDB): domain Bacteria; phylum Patescibacteriota; class Microgenomatia; order CAZUUL01; family CAZUUL01; genus CAZUUL01. Next base: position 7,082 of record CAZUUL010000039.1, on the reverse strand, counting down.
GTATAAAGCATGCGAGAAAGAAGTTCAAAGTAAACCAACAAAGCAAAAAGATGTAGATAAATGGCAGATAGAACATCAAGCCGTACTGCTTATGACACAGAGACTTGAGGGTGCTTTTCTCTACAATGGAGTCATTAACACTTCGAGTTCCCCGTACAACGCAGGTATTACTGAAGCTGTTACAGCGGGGCGACTTGGGGGACGCGTGATGCATCAAATGGCTGGGATGAGAAAAAAAATACAAAGCACGAATTTCGAAAACATAAAGAGGTTTATCGGAAAATCGGGAGATAATCGAGATGAACACGAAAAGAAAAGACTGGACAAATTGACTGGTTTTTTATCTGACCCAAACTCTCATTCTAATAGGGGAACTTTTTATTATGGGAATCATAAATATGAGGTCTCGGCACAGAAGGGTTGGAAATACACAATACATGATATTCTTTTTGGTGAAAACGAAGAGGCTAAAGAAAAACAGTCGAAGTGGTTTGCTCTTGAAACTGAAAGGCTAAAAAATAAATTTGAAAGATCAAAAACGGAAGTAGAAAAAGCCAATCTTCCTGAAGACGAAAGAGAGTTGCAAATACAATCAGTTACAGCACGCTACCAAGATGCCACGACTAAATTGCAGGCAGATTACGAAGCACAGATTCTCTATCTTAAAAATAGAACCACAGAACAACTGCTGGCTGATTTACAGCAAAGACAAAAGATTGTTGATAAGCGTTATGAAAAAAGAAAGAGTCTTGCTCAAAAGGCGCTAGATTTGCATTTTTCTTTTAATCATACACCGAGTGAGGAAGCTCGGAATGATAAACCATTAGCCGGTGTTGTGGATTGGATTAACTATGCGCCACTTGGGGTGATTAAGCGTTCCCATAAAATGATGAGAAGCGGTATTAAAGAGGAGACTGTTGTGGAGTATGCACTTACCGATACTATTGCTGGCGCACGAGGTTTCACCCGTGAAGATTTAAAAATTGTTCACAGTTTAGTAGAAAAAGCTAAAGGACAGGATCAGGACGCAAGGAGAAAGCTGGAAGGAATGATGAAGGTCGGAAATATCGTTTCGCGTCTCAAATATGAATTACCTCTTGAAGAAATTGTGGAAATTGCATCTCATAATATAACAGGTCTCGAGGATTCTCTAAGAGTTTTTAAATTAGATGAGACAACTACATTATTAAAACAAGATGTATATTTACCGACAGCAGTTGCAGTCTTAGAAAATACTAGAAAGTTTAATCATGAATTGCCGATAAGTCAGATAACGAGTATCGCAAAGAATGTAAATAATGTCCAAGACTTTATTGCTGGTTTACAAAATCTACCACTAGCCGAAGTTGAAACTCTAGTCCAAGAAAAAATTACATATCAGAATTTTCAGTTAGTACAACTGGCTTTAAGAAAACACAAGCACTCTGCTGATTTCAATGCTTCTCTCTTGATAAGTCGGGAAATTGGAATGAATCCCTTTGGTGGCTATAATATTTTGGATTCCGCGCTGGATGTATTCTCTCTTACAGATGTGGAAAGCGTTTTGGCTATAGGAGCACCTCTTGGTGGATTACTTGAAGTGAGAAAGTCTCTAGAAGAAAAAAGTGTATCTCCAACGATTGAAGAAGTAATAAGTTTTACTCAATATGCAGGTGATTTTAACAGAGGACAAAATGTCACACAAGCCATTGATGCTTTTGGAATAGATGGCGCAAGAAAAATTATTGCCAAAAGTTGTCGACTGGGTAAAGCCTTGGAGGTTAATAATTATATGAAAAACAGCGATCGCAATCGAGATAGCTTGAGCGCAAAAACAATCACTGAAATATTAACAAAAGGCGGTATTGATGCTATTATTGCAATTGCGAAAGCGAAGGGTGTGGAAGTTGCGTTGAAAACAATTGAGGCAGGATTTACGGTCGAAGAAATTACAAGATTTCCGTTCCTTATTTCTCCATTAGTCACGAAGAAATAGTATAAATAATAAGTAAAAAAATATGATAATGAATATGGAAAACAAAGCATTGGAGGGTGGCGAGGAGGAGGATGTGTTAGAAAAAGCAATGAAATTAGTTAAGGAGAAATACCCCAATGCATCACCCCAAAAAAAAGCCGCTTTTGCAAACACAGTTCAGACACTCGTAACTGGCTTATCGGGCGGTTATGGCGGTCCGAGTGTCCGTGAGTTAGCTGCATGTGAAATGTATGCGAATTTAGGTATGATAAGTTTTCAAAAGGCAACAGATTTGCTTTTAGATAAAAATGGACTAATTTTTGGTCCAATTCAAGAAATACATCGTGCAACTTACGTAAGGGATAAAGAAATATGTTTTGATGATGATCCAGATGATTTACTCATTCTTAAGATAAAACCAGAAAATAACTAATATGAACAAAATAACAACAACATTTCC
>CAZUUL010000039.1:0-4658 GCA_964623155.1 uncultured Gammaproteobacteria bacterium | reverse complement strand
TTGGATTGACGGCTAAAGTGTTAATACACGAAGTGGCACGAGCATTGCTTATTTATAATCAATCAATTGATTGCGACGCTGAAGGTCAGAGTAAGGAAGGTGAAAAAATAAAAGTTGATACTGTGGGCCGATGGCTATTCGGAGTCCCAGGATATGAGGGACATATTAGAATCGTTTCAGAAAATGATAAAGTTTTATTAAATTATCCAAAAGACTCGCCAGAGGTCGTACATGAATTAATCTCTTCCCTAAAAGACGCAGTAGAGGCTAAATAATTTTAAATATATGAAAGAACCATCTTTAGAACATAGACCAACACCGCAAACCTCGTCATCACAAGCGGAGGCAAGACTTACTCCTGAACAAATAGCACAAAAAAGAGAAAGAGTTTTGCAATCTTTAGAAAAGACTCGTCTTTTAGCTGCAGATTGGAAAAGTACATCTGGCAAAAGTCGAGAAGAAATGATCACAGCGCTAGAAGGATCACTAGAAGAACTTGACGCACTGAAATCTAGTATACAAAATGAACCTGAAGCACTACAGCCAGCTGTCGTAACTGAAAGACCTGAACCTCAAACGATTAGACATAAAAAAGCTATACCCCCCTCGGCAAAAGCCGAACCAAGACAATTTGATCAAGCAAGTCAATATATTACTATTGGCAAAGTTCATGTTCCGATTTGTCAGCCACCGCAAGAAAATCCCGAATGGAACGCGGTCCCTGGTAAAGTGTTTGTATCGGGCGGTAGGAAATTTTCTGAAGTGCGTTTTGTCAAAGATTCACATGGCTTAACACATGTTGCTAAACCTGGTGAGCTTATGAATTTCTCCGAAAAGCACCGAGGAGAGCGTTTGGAATCTGTTGATGCGGTTCTTGAAGGACGAGGCGAATTGAAAGCTTTTAATGAAGCTCTAACCCACCTTGGAGAATTAGCAAGACAGTATGAAGAATTAAATCCTGATGATGCTGACTATGATGAAAAAGCCAAACGATTAAGTGCCGAAATAGAACAATTTACTGACCCAGCAAGAATTAAAGAACTGCTTAAACTTAATGGTTCTGGAATTGATGACCTCGATGATTTTGCTGAACGCGCTACCGATATAATTCGCACTCAGCAATTTTTACGCTCTATAGATGAAAGTATGAATGAATTCATACCTCCACGCGATCCACATTTTAAATTGACTCCTTACTTTGAAAAGAAATTCGCATGGTTCGCTACATTAGTTAATCGTCAATTAGGTCTTGGTAATAACGCATATTTAGAAAAATTAGTAAAAGATAAAAAAGTTCCTGAATGGGAAAAATTAACTGCTAAGGGTATGACGGTTATCGTGGGTTCTCGTGGTACTGGTAAAAATAAATTAGCTGATTTCTATTGTGGCGAAACAAATCGTCCACTCTTTCGATATGCTTGTTCTCCAGACAAAGAAGAAAGGGATCTAACTTATGATGTTGAGCTATCTGATGGTGAAGTTGTGAGAATCCCTACTCGTATTTTAACAGCAGTAACCACACCGAACGCGGTGCTTGAGTTAGATGAGCTTAACCTACTTCGCCCAAATGTGGCAAAGTTTTTCAACTCCCTTTTTGACGGAGATCGTACAGTATTCTTGAATGATCAAGTTATAAAAGCGGCACCAGGCGTAATGTTTGTTGGACTGATGAACCCAGCTGAGTATGACGGGGTTGAGGACTTGCCAGAGACTATTGATGACCGATCAAATATTATGACTATGGGCTATCCTCCATTTAGAGAAATTGATTCAACAACTAATAGAGAAAAGTTTACTCACGATGAAGCCCTTATTCTTAAAGAAAATATTTCAGCTCTCGCAGACCTATCCGATGAACAATTTAGAAAAGTTTGGGATTATGTCATTAATAGTGCAGGAGCTCAAGTTTCCCTCGACCCTACAACAGTAAAAATAATCAAGGACCTAAAAAACTTGGTAGTTATTTCGGATCGTACTCGTCAAGTTGTTGAAGCTTATAAATCGAGAACTGGTGAAACAAAAATGGAGCGTGATATTTCCTTGCGTGGCTCTATCGAGGCCGCAAGATTTTACTCAGAAAATCATTTGTGGGAAGCGGACCTCTCTAAAATGCCGAATTGGAAAGCTGGTTGGAATGCGGCTCAATATGCTATTGCGATGACTTATTTGCCACACACTGATACCTACCGTCGTGGTAAAACTGACAAAGATGCCATTATGCTAATTCTTGCAGAAGGTATCAGCTAATATGAAAAATATGTTTTATGCCCACAGAATCATCAGGTCTACAATTTACACCAGAGAAACCAAAAGCTTCTCAAACTGAAAAAGACCTCAATGAGATCATCCCGATTTTAGCGCATGGTTTAGTTCGCCGAATCGAGCAAAAAGGATTCTCCGGTAAGGTTAAAGTGCAAGCTTTGGCTGGTAATACTTGGGGTGTTGCAAAAAGCCCGGATAATTCTACTGATGTCCCTAATGTCATTATATATCCACGTGAATCCCTTTCTGGTGACAGAAAGCTTGTTAATGCACGTCTTCGTCATGAAATAGGAAATCTAAACTATCCAATTGATGGAGAACTCAACGCTTTACGTGGGTGGTGTTATGAAAATAATATAGCCCCCGAACTTCTTACATCTCTAGTGGAAGCTACTCATGAGGCATCAGTCAACTTTTTAGAGATGCAAAACTCTCATAGTGACAGACCGGAGGAAAACTTTGGTGCCTTATACGAACAAGAAATTGACACAAAAAAAATTGCAGATAATGTAGCTCAATCTGCACCATATAAACAAGCGGTTGATCTTACACTCCTCTACTCTCTTTCGCAGGCTAGACTTGTCCCAGCCGAGCAATTTGAACATGCTCTAGCTAGTGCTCATCCAGCAGTGCAAGAAATTTTTGATAAACAAACTCGGTCCGTCTTGGATCAAACTGTAAAAATGGCTGTGCCTAAAAAGCGGGTTCAGCTTGTGCGTGATTTCTTATGGCCAAAGTTTTCAAAATTAGTCGCCTTATCTGGTCCATCTCAAACAGGATCAGAAGATGAAAAAACTAAGGAATTAAAAAGAGAGAAAAGACCAGAAGCTTCTGCTCGAGCACAGCAAGCAAAAGAAATACAGAAAAGAATGCAGAAGCTTATGGAAAAAATGAAACAGAAACCTCAGAGCAATGATGGTAAAAGATCTCCCCTAGAAACACATCGCGAAGAACAGCAAAAAGAATTAAAACAATCACAAGATCAGAAACCACTCAGTCAAGTGGAACAACAGGAACGCAAAGAGGAAGAAAATTTTTTGGCAGAAAATCTGCAAAAGCAATTAGAACATGCAAAAGAGCAGTTGGAGAAATTGCAAAAAAAGGAACAACAACCTCCATCACCACAAAAACCTAAGGAAAAAACTCCTTCTATGAAAAAAGTCGGTGAACAAGCCGAACAAATGAAAAAGCAAGCGGAAAAAGCTATGAAGGAAGCTAAGGAAGCTGGCACACAAGATGAAATTACCGAAGAGCAATTACAAAAATTAAAAAAACAGTTAGAGCAGTTAGAAGAAGTTGCAAAACAGATTGCTGAAAATGAAACCCCTGAAAAAGAATCTGCAAAAATGGAAGAAGATCCAATAACCTATAACATTAAAGAGTACGGTATCAATGAAAGCGAACTTACTTCCGAACAATTAGAGCATTTACAAAAAATCCGTTCGTTTGCCCAGAGCACATCCAAGACTTACCGCATAGTAATGCGTCTTTTAATGACCGATTATCAGCAAAGAAATCCAAATTTTACGGACAAAATGATGCAAAAAATGATGGAGCGTGGATATGACGTTCCCGATTTTTCAATATATGGATCACAGGCAGCTCAAGAATTTTTATCAGAGCAGAAAGAACTTGGTATAGATGGCTTTAATGATAATTTTTTAGTGAATTTTCAACTTCCTAAACCTCTCGCGAGGTCTTGGTATAAGGGTGGCAGTGGTAGCAGATCCATACCAGTAAAAGATGGAGAAATAGAATGGGGTCATTTTTATAGAATGGCTATGCCGGTGATTCACAGCGGAGTAGATAGAACCGGAGCGCAAGGTCTTTACATGAACCGCTTGAATCAATTCGGCCAGCATGACCCTAAGAAATATTATTATTTATGGGAAGCCATAAACACTGCGTTAGAAAATCAAGATAGTGAAACTCTAAAAGATATTCAAGAACAACTAAAACAGCTGAAAGAAAAACTGGACGAAATCCGTGAACAAAATGCTGAAAAAACTGAAGACAAAAATACAGAAAAATCCAGTGAGAAATCTGAGGGTGCTGACAATCAAAAACAGCAAAATGAAAAAGGTGGCGAAGAAACAGCAGATAGAAAATCACCGAAAGAGAAGGGACAAGGTGAAGAAAAAAGCGAAAGTTCAGCGCAAGATCAAAAACAACCTGGTCAGGAACAAGAGTCTTCGGAGCAAAGTGAAAATAAGCCATCAGCACAAGAGCTTCAAAAACAGATAGGAGAATTGGAAGAACAGATCGACCAGATGATTCAAGAAGCAGAAGAGAAGGGCGATCAAACCACGGCTGATGAATTAAAAGAGATGAAAGAACAGCTGGAACAGATGTCTGAAAAAAAAAAAAAAAGTGAGCAAGGAGAAAAAGGTGAATCT
>CAZUUL010000038.1:0-8844 GCA_964623155.1 uncultured Gammaproteobacteria bacterium | reverse complement strand
ATAGCTTTACTTAAAGAGTCTAGAGTCTAGCACTGTTTGCTAGTCTAGAGCCTATATAGCATAGGAACCTTGTTGAGCTTGATTGAATTGTAGCCGAAATTCCCCATTATTATCACAATCGTTGCTTACAACCCAATCTTTAGGTGATATAACAGAATATCTAAATTGACTTTTTACCAATTGTGCCCCTGTAGATAACGTCTCCAGAGGTGGAATACCGGTAGGACATGAAGTAATAGGAGAACCTGTAATTTTTGGACGTTGAACTGACCCTTGATGTTGAGAATTTAGAGGTTTAGTTAAAGAATTTATTTTGTTCGATTCTTTTCCAAGAAAAAAAGCACCAACTATCCCAAAAAGAACTAGTAAAATCAGTATCGGCGCAAAACCTTTTTGCTTCATACTTCAAGGCTAACAGTAAAATAATTACCTGTCAATCATATCAAACTGTGATACATAATCTTTCAAAACTTAGGTTTTTTCCAGAAAAGTAAGGATTTGGGAGCCGAACTCTCTTACATCATTGGCATCTCCTTGGTATTTTCTAAACGGTAGTATTGTTTTTATAAAATGAACTCCTGGTAATTTTCTTTTGATATTAAGGTTACTTTTTGGTGGTATGTTTGTTCAAATGCTTTTGGAGTATGGGTTTTTCCACCTGCCCATTTAAATTCATACGCCGAGATGCTTCCACCATCTACCTCAATCCAATCAATTTCGGCCTGCTCATAGGTACGCCAAAAGTAATTGTGTGTAATGCTACGGCTGTACTCTTGCTTTTTGCGCCGCTCAACTGCTAAAAAATTCTCCCAGAGTGCTCCGGTATCTGTACGCGTATCCAACGGAAGGAACTGATCAACCAGAGCGTTGCGGATGCCTAAGTCCCAAAAGTAGTACTTTTTACTTTTAGCCACCTCTTTTCTAAGATTCTTGGCAAAGGTTCTCAGGGTAAAAATAACAAAACTCTGTTCTAAGAGCGATATGTACCGGCTAACAGTCTTAACATCCAACCCAAGTATGGAAGCAAGTTCATTCCAGGAGACTTCACTCCCTACCTGGAAGGCAAGAAGTACTGCAAGCTTTTTAAAACTATCGTGCGAGGCAATATTTTGTAGTAAGAACAAATCTTTAAACAGGTAATCGTCAATAATGGATTGGAGGTATGCTCGTTTATCAGTTGGGGTGCTTAGCTGTTGGAGGTATGGATAGCCTCCAAAGCGTAGCTGTTCTTCAAGGAGAGAAGGGAGTTGATACGCTTTAAGGTTGTGCGACAATTCTTTAGTTGAAAGGGGATAAAGATGATATTTGAGTGTTCTGCCGGTTAATGTTTCCTGTATGCCCGTAGCTAGTACGAGTGATGAGGAGCCGGTGACAAAAAATTGTTTATTGGGAAAAGCGTCAATAAGAATCTTCAAAGACAATCCGATATTAGGGATTCGTTGCGCCTCGTCAATAACAATTGTGTTATAGTTAGCAGCAAGTTTTGTTAAGGTTACACCAGATGGAGAGCCTAGAGCCTCTCTAGCTTCCTCGGTATCGCCGTTAAACCAAAGCATAGTCTCCCTAGGTAACCCCTGGGTAAGTTGATGCAAAAGCACCGTTTTACCTACTCTTCTAGGGCCATAAATAAGGTTGATGAAGCCTGGCTCTCTGTTACTCTGAATTGTTTTAGTAATAATTCTAGGAATCATATCCATAAAATTATACCAAATTTATGGTCTATGTCAATGCCCCACGGCTTTGAGGGTTAGAATGATGTCCCATCCTCAAGTTAATCAAATGTAAAAGTGGAGAGGATTTGGACAAAAAATTCATTTAATGAGAAGTAGCTGATACTCATGCTATAATTATAGGATATGATTAGTCGGCGGGAGAAGGTAAGATTTTTAATTCTACACACCTTTGGCAATTTTTTTATCCTGCTCTCTCTTTATGGGATGGTATCCACCTTTGGCCCGATTGTTTGGCAAGAAGCAGCCTACCATTATCGGCAAGTACGTGGTATCCGTTATGTTGTCGATCAGGGGTACAGCCTGCCGCCGTCACCAGCTCGGCCCGGCGGGGGATTGGCGCGCGCTCTGGAAAAGGCCCCAGAAGTGCGCATACTCAAACCAGCATCGGTGGATTTTAGCATTCTCATACCCAAAATCGGCGCCAGCGCCAAAGTCATACCTGACGTTAATCCAGCAGAACCTAAAGATTACCTGGCAGCTTTGCAAGAGGGAGTGGCACATGCAAAAGGAACAGGCTTTCCCGGGGTAGAAAGTTGGAATCGCAACATTTATCTGTTTGCCCATTCAACCGACTTTTCCTGGAATATAGCTCGCTACAATGCGATTTTTTACCTTATTAAAGAACTGGAGAAAGGTGATGAGGTCGATCTTTTTTTTGAAGGCAAACGCTATCTTTATCAGGTAATCGATAAGAAAATAGTTAATCCCAGTGAAATCGACTATTTGACAACTCCCTCGGCTCGGGAACAACTTATTTTGCAAACTTGTTGGCCTCCAGGAACCAACCTCAATCGGCTGCTGATTTTTGCCGAGCCCAAGGCAGAGCTGTCGGTTGCTGTCAACGCACGTTGACGCTGTAGAGGCTTGATTTACCGTTTAAGCCGGTATTGAGCGAGGTCAGAATGATCAACCGGCCGCCTGATGGCCAGGGCGCGACAAAACTCCCATCGAACGGGCCGGCGTAAACAGAAACCTTATTACTGCCATCGTATTCCATAACCATAATTGCATTTTTTTCGACAAGAATAAGGTGTTTGGAGTCAGGATACCACTGGATGGTAGTTGACCTGGTAGAATTGATAGTTGGTGAGATAAGCGCTTGATTCTTTGGTGGTGTTATTGTCCGAGTTTCCTGATTCATAATGAAAAAATTCTTATCTTCTTTAAGGTCATAAACATACAGTTTTCCCGGTGCAATCGTCCGCTGCTCCTGGATAGGGTTTGATCCAATGATAGGTGGTACTATAGCTTCTGATAGGGTAGCTGGAGCGGTTGCTTGGTAAAGAATTTTGGTTTCGTCAGGTGAAAATCCGATGATTGTAGCACTTTGAGTTGCGACATTGCGCAGGCTACCGGGAAAAGCCAGGAGCCGTTCAGTCTGTTTAAGCTGTTCTTCCCGTTGCCAGTTGCCAAGAATTACTGCCGCCTGGGCGTTTGCCGGTCCGGGATTGGGATTTTGCCTGGTTGCATCGAGTAAGTATTCAGTCCCATCAGCAAACTTAAGAAGTATCTGTTTGGAGTCTGGCGCCCAGAACAAAGACGCGACCGAAGGCAATTTTAAAGATTGGTTAACCAGGCTTGAAAAATCCAGGATTTGCCGGGGAAAACGGTTGATAGTTATCAGGTTATCGCTGACATCGAGGATAAAGACGCCGGATTTGACTCTGGGAAAAACTGCCTCTATTTCGGGTTCTTTGGCATATGGGGTTGACTCTTCACTGTTGCTTACAAAGGCAATCTTTGTGCCATCAGGAGAAATTGTTGGTTGTTTAGCCTCGAGGTTGGTGAGGGGTGAGAGGGAGGGATTTATAGGAAAAAGTAGGGCATCAGTTTTACTAACCACTTCAGCCTCTACGTGGAGCTTTTTTTGCCAAGGCAGATAGCCTTCTTTTGTCAGTTTGACTTCGTACCAACCCGGCGCTATTTGAATGGTATTGTTGGTGGCTGTGGTGAATTTGCCGTCGATTGCGACCGAGGCTCCGTCAGGATAACTGGTTAAAACTAACGCTCCGGTTGCTTTGACAATTTTTTGCGTGGCGTCGAAACGATAACCCCTGCCATAGAGAATAACAACTATGGTTATAAGTCCGAGAAACAGCAGCGTTAAAACACTGGGAAGCAAGCGCTTCATCCATAGTATTATACTGCTTGTGATGATAAAATGCGATTATGCTATTTAAGCGGCTTGGAATAGATTTGGGTACAGCCAATTCTCTGGTGTACATGGCCGGCAGCGGCATCGTGCTGAATGAGCCGACCGTAGTAGCTGTGGGTGTAGACACCAATCATGTAGTTGCGGTCGGCAATGAAGCAAAGGAGATGCTTGGCCGGACACCCAGCAGCATAACAGCCTCACGCCCCCTCAAAGACGGCGTTATCGCCGACTATGAGATCACCGAAGCCATGCTGCGTTATTTCATCGACCGCACCTGTGGAAGAAACCGTTTTTTCAAACCCGAGGTTATGGTTTGCGTTCCCTCCGGATCAACCCAGGTTGAGAGGCGGGCCGTGGTCGATGCTACTATTGAAGCCGGTGCCCGCACAGCTTACCTGATCGAGGAACCTTTAGCCGCCGCAATCGGAGCTAAAATTCCCATTGCTCAACCATCGGGCAACATGATTGTTGATATCGGAGGTGGCTCGACTGAAGCAGCGGTTATCTCTCTTGGCGGTGTGGTGGTCCACCGCAGCGTGCGGGTTGCAGGCAATAAAATTGACGAGGCAATAATAAATTTCATTAGAAAAAAATTCAATCTGGTAATCGGCGAACAAACTGCTGAAGAAATAAAGATTGCTACTGCTAACGGTCTCATAGATACTTCTGTGCCAGCGTGGAAATCCAACGATGTTCCTTTTGAGGTGCGGGGAAGAGATGCCATTTCCGGTTTGCCCCGGCTGATTAATGTCAGTGAATCTGAAATTGGTGAAGCAATTAAAAATACACTCCAGACGATTATTTCGGCGATCAAAGGCGTACTCGAGGAGATTCCACCGGAATTGGCTGCTGATATTATCGATAAAGGCATTATATTGTCGGGCGGAACCAGCATGCTTAAAAATTTTGATAGGTTGGTAACGCACCTGACAGGGGTCCCGGCTCATGTAACCGAAGACCCGCTGTTATGTGTAGTCAAAGGTACAGGTGTGGCAATTGAAAACATCGAGCTCTACAAGCGTTCTATCAACCGCATTTAGCCAAAATTTTCATTTAATTTTATCATTATCCTATTAAAAATAATATTAAGATATTTTTTAAATTGCCTGACAAATAAAAGCCATATTAGTACTTAGACTTATAGTAGATAGAGAGTATTGACAAAATTTAAAAAAATTTATTCGTTAAAATAATCAATTTTTCATATTTAAGAGTCATAAAGCCAAAAAAAATATGTATTCATTTTCGTCATTTTAGAAAGGATATCTCAACAGTAATTAAACCCTAGATAAATACTATTTATGATAATTTTAATTATCTCGTAAAAAAAATTATGATTACAAAGTTTTATCTTAGAGTATTTACAATGATGACAATTATTGTTGGCGCCGCCGGCATTTTTTTGTCTACTGATATTGATTATTTGCACCCGACATAAGCCGCCGGCCGGCAGGCGAGAGATTTGCGTTGATTTGAATTTTTGGCCGTTAGTATAATCTAAATCAACTTGTGTCGTTTTTTTGGGCTGCTTTGCATAAAAATGAAATTTTGAGTTAGATCGGGTTTCTCCCACAGATTTGCCCGGGAAAAAAAATGCCTGCTTGGGAAAGTGCCGTTAAATCAGACTTATAACCTACCCCTTTAATTTAGCAGTTTAATATCTCGAGTGCTAATTTTCCGATTAGGACAGGAGTTTGTGGTAAAATTGGGCGAATCAACTTTATGAAAAGGAAAAAAGGAAAACTTCGGGTGCTCTTGGTTGCGGCTGAAGCTGCTCCCTTGGCTTCGGTCGGCGGCTTATCGCAGGTGATGTATTTTTTACCACGATCGCTCCATAAACTGGGCGTTGACGCCCGTATTATGATTCCTAAATTTGCCTCAATTGACGAGCGTAAATTCGGCGTGGTCATGGAAAAAAAGGATCTGCGTGTGCCTACCGGGGAGATTCAAGGCATGCGCGAGCTCATTTGTAACGTAAAAGTAGTCAAGCGGGGAAAAGAGGAGCCGATCGTTTATCTCTTGGAAAACATGGAGTATTATGAAAAGCGCGCCAATGTCTACGGCTACAGCGACGATCATATCCGTTTTGCTCTTCTTTCCCGAGGAGCGATTGAATTTTTGCGGCCGGGAGAGTGGCTGCCTGACCTTATCCACGCCAACGATTGGCACGCCAGCTATCTCGCCAACTACCTGCGCACTGATTATGCCGGCAACCCAAAACTGCGTCAGATTGCGATGGTTCTTTCCATTCACAATCTCCACCAGGGTTTATTTGATTTTCAGCATGCCTCGGCCCTTGATTTTGACGACGGCAAAGGCAAACTGGCTTCATTTTTCAGCGACCGGTTGGTTAAACAAAATTCCCTCAAGCGCGGCATTATTTATTCTGACATTGTGAGTACGGTTTCTGAGCGCTATTCGCGCGAGATCATGACCAGTGAATACGGTCAGGGTCTTCATGAACTTTTAAAAGAAGTCCGGACCAAGGTCTTTGGCATACTCAACGGCATAGATTACGAAGAGTTCGATCCGGAAAGCGACAATGTGATTAAAAAAAACTATACTATCAAAACAATCAGCTATCGGCTGCAGAATAAAATTGATCTGCAGAAAGAATTTAATTTGCCGGTCAACCCGAACATTCCGGTTCTTGCGACTTGCGGCCGGCTCGATATGCAAAAAGGGCTCGACCTTTTAGCAGAAATTCTGCCGTTTCTGCTGGACGAATATCAAATTCAGTTTATCGCCATGGGTGGCGGCGACGTTGAGCTGCGTGAGCGCTTTGAAAAAATCGAAAAACAGTATCCCAGGCAGGTAGCCACCCACCTCCTGCCCAACTTCAGTTTGCCTAGAAAAATTTACGCCGGAGCCGATATGTTTCTTCTGCCCAGCCGTTATGAGCCGGGGGGAATAGTAGTCATGGAGGCCATGCGCTACGGTTGCGTACCCATAGTTCGGGCGACCGGCGGCTGCGCTGACACAGTCGTCGACGTTAATGGTAACAAAAAAGGGATTATCGGGACGGGCTTTTCCTTCGAAAAATTTGAAGCGATGTCGTTTCTGGCGACAATTGTCCGGGCGCTAACCTATTATAAAATTCCTTCCCTCTGGCAAAATATAGTCAAGGCATCGATGTCGGCTGATTTTTCCTGGAATCAGGCAGCCCAGCGCTATATTGAAATCTACCGTCGAGCTGCGGCTTACCGGCGGGAACAGCTTTCAGAAAAGCCTCACCAGGCATATAGGGTTAATTATTAGAAAAATGTATTGGGCCAACTTTCTTCATTTTTACCAACCTCCTGATCAGCGGCGCTACATGATGGAGAAGATTGTATCCGAAGGATACAGGCCGCTTATCAAAATCCTTCACCGCCACAAAAATGCATACCTTACTTTTAACATTAACGCCTGCTTACTTGATAAACTGGCTGAATTTGGCATGGATGATGTGATCGATGGTTTTCGTTCACTGGTCGCTCGGGGAACAGTAGAATTGACAGCTTGTGTTAAGTATCATCCCTTTTTACCCCTTCTGAAACGTTCTGAGATTGTTAGACAGATTAAGATAAATAATGATACTTTACGATATTATTTTAAAGACCTATATAAGCCTTTCGGTTTCTTTTCGCCTGAGGCAGGTTACAGTAGAGAGTTGGGAATTCTCGTCTCTTCTTTAGGTTATCGATGGATGATAGCCGATGAAATTGCCTATTCTGGTCGGCTATCGTTTCGGGACTACGATTTCTCGGTTACTCCAGGGTTTTATAGCGGGGGAAGGGAGCTGGATCGGATAGTGGGGAAAGTTTCAGATAAAAATGTAAAACGAAAAAAGAAAAATGAAAAATTACAATTTAAAAATAAAAAATATGTTGATTACACAAAGATATATCAATTAAGAACTAGCGACCAACGACCAAAGACTATTAGCCAATTCTATATCTTCTTCCGGGAGCGAATTATTTCTGATGCCATTGCTTCGGGTCAGATACGGTCAGGGGATCAGTTTTTAGCAATTATCAAAGCTGATGTTAATAAAAGGCGTTACCTCCTCACAGGTACAGATGGGGAGGCTTACGGTCATCATCAGGCTGGGCTAGAATTGGTGCTTGATGATCTTTTAACGCGAAATATCTTTAAAACTGCCACTATCTCAAAGCTTCTGACGCATTTTTCCCATACAGAGATTGTTGATCCTTATCCTTCAACCTGGGGAACATCTGAAGACGAAATGCAGGATGGCTACTACTATAGTCGCTGGCTTGATCCGCGCAACAAAATTCACAAAATGCAATGGGATTTGACGCACCTTGCCATCTACGCTGTAGAAAAAGCAAGAAAACGAGGTGATCCAACTTATGAGACTGCACGTCAACTTTTAGACCAGGCTCTCTATAGCTGCCACTTCTGGTGGGCCGCAGCCAGGCCGTGGTGGTCGATTGAGATAATTGAGCGGGGGAGTAAATATTTGCTTGATGTAGTGCGCGCGCTTGGAAAAGAGGCGCGAAAAGAAAAAGCCCAAGCCAGAAAGCTTTATATCAAAATTATTACTACAGCTTTTGATTGGTTAAGGAAGGAATTGGTTTGGGACTTAAGCCACAGGCATAAATAGCTTATCACAAAGCCATTTTCAAGGGGACACCTTGCAAATGTAACAGTTCACACTTACTGACAAAGTTACAACATTAACTAGTCCTTTAAACATTAAAGAGTATCAATATTGCAGTTATAAGGTTATTTGTGTCAGTAAACGTGAGTAATTACGTAGAACACAAGGTAGACTTTCCTAAGCTCTTCATGGCCGCCCTTTTTTTCATAGAGGAAGGAGGTAAGACCATGAAGATCACCAACAAGACCATCAAAACGCACCAAATCCTTTGAGGAGGGGTGGATGTCTATCCGAGCGCGGGGGCATTACTTGGTGAATGGGTTGGTTTTGCTAAGTCTGCTGCTGGCGCC
>CAZUUL010000037.1:0-8844 GCA_964623155.1 uncultured Gammaproteobacteria bacterium | reverse complement strand
CCGGGCTGTCGAAAAATACGACTGGAGAAAGGGCTATAAATTTTCTACCTATGCTACCTGGTGGATCAGGCAGGCAATCACCCGGGCTATAGCCGACCAGGCCCGCACCATCCGTATCCCTGTTCACATGGTGGAGACCATCAACCGGTTTTTGCGGATTTCCCGCCGGATGATGCAAGATTTGGGCCGCGAGCCGACCATAGAAGAAATTGCTAAAGCCATGGACGTGGATGAAGCCAAAATCCGGGAGATCATAAAAGTTTCCCAGGAGCCTACCAGCCTTGAGACGCCGGTCGGGGATGAAGAAGATTCGCATCTCGGCGATTTTATCCAGGATACTAGCCAGCCCACGCCCTATGATTCGGCCTCGCGCCAGCTTCTTAAAGAGCATCTGGAAGAAATTCTGGGTACTCTGCTTGACCGTGAGAAAAAAGTTCTTATTTTACGCTTTGGCTTAGACGATGGCCGTCCGCGAACTTTGGAAGAAGTAGGCCGCGAATTCAACGTCACCCGCGAACGCATTAGACAAATAGAGGCCAAGGCGCTGCGTAAGCTTAGACATCCCTCCCGCTCCAAGAAGCTGAAGGATTACCTAGAATAATTTACAATCGAGAATTAATAATGTACAATTTAGCCAGTAAGGTCGATAAAATCTTTGATGTTCGTGAATGGATTTTAAAGTTTGGGGTAAGAGTTATCAAGGTAGACAGTTCATTAAAAATTTAATATTCAACATTCCCCTGTAGCTCAATGGTAGAGCGGCTCGCTGTCGAAGATCCTGAGCTAGTCGAAGGATTAAGTGGCAGCTCCCGAAAGAAATTTTGGGATGAACACCAGGTAAATTCGGGGAAGTCCCGCTTAGCGGGATAATCCCGAGCTAAAAATAATGTGTAGAGACTAAACACCTGGAGCCTAAATCCGTCAGCTGACGGACATGGCTAAGAGATAGTCCAAGCCTTTTGGTAGCAGAAGGGTTCTTGTAACGAGAAGGTTCGTGGTTCGAGTCCACGCGGGGGAGCACATTAGTACGATACTCAGGTAAAAGGAGTACGTCGTACGGTTTTTTGAAGCTAAATTCTACTTTCCCGTCTTTCAAACATAGGTTCTCACCAACAGTAGTTATTAAATCTCTTTTATCCTCTGGTTTTCCGTTTTGCATCACGTTTCGAGCATAAAAGGCCACATTAAGGAATTTTTCAGCTAGTTCTAACCAATTATGAGCAGAGTTTTTATTATCATTCATTAACGCTTCGATTCGGGCTTGTTCTTTAAGCAAAAATTCTTTTTGACTCATAAATTCTTCTTTGGTTAGTTCTTCATTGGCTCGCATGTCAATAAGCTTGTTTAGCTTTTCCTGTATTTTTTTGTAGTCAGCTTGAAAGTGATTGAGTTGTTGTATATTTTGTTCGGTTTCATGTTTATGTTTTTCTTTAAGGAGTTTTATACCTAACTGCCAAACTTCTTCATCAAGTTGAATTCGGCTGATATTCCCAAGAAATTCGTTCTCTAAAAAGTTAGTAGTAATCGGTAATTCATCACAATGACCTCTCCTTTTGGTGCAGTGATGATAGGAGTAGAGGACTTTGCGGTTAGTTCGCTTGTAGTATTTTTGTTTGACTGTAGTAGTGATAGCACAACCACAAGTTGCGCAGCGCATGATGCCGTTGTAATGATGTTTCCAGACGTAATTTTTTGGCTTTGAACGATCAGTTAAGGCTATTTGTACTTCATCAAAAAGAGTCTTTGATATAAGTGGTTCAAAGTTACCCTTAAAAAGTTCCCCATGGTGATAAAAGTACCCGTAATAAATACTGCTAGTTAAAATTTTGTAGACATGGCTTTTACTGACTCTTTTACCACTTTTTGTTTTCAGACCCTTAGTAAATAAATATTTTCCAATATAATCAAGTGAATAAAGTCTTGTTTTTGCAAGTTCAAAGGCTTCTTTGATAAGAAGGCCCTCGAATGGATGTGGTTTTAATACTCTTTTACCTCTATCACCATGTCCTTCATAACCTAATGGAGCTGATCGTGGATACTCCCCACGCTCTGCCTTGTGGTTTAATCCACGTTTAACATTCTGACTGAGGTTGCGTGAATACTGATTCGCCATACCAAAATGAATTTGTAAGACTAAATGGTCACTTTCTTGTGTGTAGACATCGCCAGTAGCCGTTCTAATCTCTTGAATCTTTCCATCTTGCAACAGTTGCAGTAGGAGTCCTCCTTCCTCGGGGTTTCGACATAATCGATCTGGTTTCCAGGTCAGAATTGCGTCTACTTGCTTTGTTCTGATCAAATCAATCATTGTGTCAAATTCTGGACGATTGTGTGGTTTAAAAGCAGACTTGCTTTCCTCAAGTCTGTGAGTAATATTTAACCCCGTTTGTAGTGCGTACTTATCACATTCAGAGTTTTGGTCGGTAATACTTAAAGCCTGACGTTCTTTAGCTTCTGAAGACTTTCTGGAGTAGCGTATATAGCGAAGTTGATTCATATAAATCTCAAATGGCCGTCCAGGTGAGCTCAAATCCGTGAGGACTTGTCCTAGACGGCCACTAAAAATCCCCACGTATATTTGAGCTCAATTTGATTATGCGCCGTTTTTAGATACTTTTCAAGGAGTAGATAAAAGTATTGTTCATTATTGTTTGTAAGTATCACAGATAAAGCTAGACATTATTATTACTCTTTACGGTCTTGGTACTAAACGATATTTAAACACTACGGTAGATATTACCTTAACTTCATTATTACCTTAGTTGGATTATTACTAAGTATTATTACCGTATTACTGTGTAGTTATAATAAGTTAGTATGCTCGATTACAGCATCAATTATTTTCTTTTGTAAGATTTCCCATAAAGCGGTATTTTTTAATTCTGCGATCCAAAAATATTGTTTATATCGTGATTTAACACATGGTGGTGTTACAAGCCATACAGGTGATGATGAGTACTTTGTAGGTGTATATCGTACCGTGTATCCTCTTACAACAAACTCATTGCAGATGACTAGATTTACGATAACTAAATTTTTCGAACGATCATACTTTTTTATCCTTATACTAAAATCATCAATTTCCATATTCTTCAACTTCAAAAATAATTTTAATTTGAGAAAACTAAATCTTTGAGCGTTCTGATCGAATCAGCATACTCTCTGGCATTCACAAAAACAGACTTAGCGAAAAATTGCTGTTGTAATTGCTCACATAATGCTTTATCTTGAAATACGAACCAACACAGCTTTCCTTGTCGATCCACTGAGAGCAATTTTTGTCCTTTTGCATAAAGTAGTGCTGCGAGATATAAATCTTTGATTCTACTGTTCATTTTTATTCTTCTAAAAATGCTTTTAGTGCTAAATTAAAGTCAGGTTGATCAAAATACCAGCCATCGTTGTAGAAAGTGGTTAGTTTTCCAAAAGAATCCTTGTACTTACCGTACGAGATTCGTAAATATATTTTTTTTAGGTCATTTGACCAATTAATCGTGCGTACGTAGTTGAGAAACCGACGAATTGACTTAGTTTCATACCGATCTACCTTGGAAGGGAAAAATAACTTAAGTGTGAAGTTTCGAGAGGTTGATTGTTTATGAGTTATTCTTTTCATAAAAGCTCCATTTATGACTCATCATCATTTCCATAAAACTTGTTAGATTTTGAGCAATTTCTGTAATTTCAGTGTCATTGAGCGATCTTTGATAACGGGGTTCAAAGACAACTTGAATCTTCTGTTTTGATTCATCAGATATCCAGGACACTGCACTGTTATTAGTAGTCTTTTGATGGTTATTAATTGAGAGAGTCATATAGTCAACGAAATATTGACTACATGATATGGTTTGGATATTTAGTTAAATTTCAGTGAAATTTAGAGGTACTTGGGGTTTACTTGAATGGTTGTTATTGGTTTACAAAGAAAAAGGTCACCGATACCTATTTTTTCTAATCGATCATTAATTTTTCTTGCAGCATTATAAACGGGTCTCCAAGGTTCAGTGTGAGGATTTTTGCTTCTTGATACAAGCAAATCTTTTGTTGCTTTCAAAATATCGTCCCATAACCATTGTTTCTTAAGCGATTTATCGTTTCGAAAAATTACTCTACAAAGATAATCTTCATTTCTTTGTGAAGGTAATGGCACTGAGATATTTGCGAATTTAAAACAAGCAGAAGTTGGATCGTACATATTTGGGGTAACTTTAGAAATTTGTGGAAAAGACTTTAACTTTGATTCATCTTCATTATTTTCCAATTTAGCTTTAATTGCATCTATTTTTGCATTTGCCATTATTTCGGCCAGACCCCGTTCTCTTAGGTGTTTACCAGAACTAACTAAACCGTTAGAGGTATACTTATCATCAATTTCTATCAGCTTTTGTGCAAGCTCGCTCTTTATTTGCTGTATTTGTGCAGCAATATATGATTCTATATCCATATCAATTTACATTTGAATGGATTATATCAAGAGGAAAAGAGAGAAAATAAAAAGTTGATTGCTTATTTATGAATGTCAGCAGCGTAAATATCCCCGTTACCAGTTCGCCAAGTAAACCAAGCGGCGATATTACCTTCAATCACAGGACTTATGTTGCCATTTTGGTGCGGCCCTGGTTCTTGTATCTCAAAAATCTCATGCGTTTTTAGATCATATCCTTCAACTCCTGCTACATGTTGGGACGTGTTTTTACCCCAAACGACATATCTTTTGCTAATTGCAGGCCATGACATAGTGTATTGAGTTGAGGAGTGAAATAGTGTTTCTGTGCCTTTTCGCAGGTCTTTCATGTATACCGCAAATGTGTTAGTACCATCTCCATAGTGCGTCCAAACTACCGTGTTATCGTATATGTCTGGTGATTCCTGAATTCCATTTGCCGTTGCTATATCAAATTGTCTGTTTCTTCGTAAATCATAGCCGTATATATTGCTTCCACCTGGGGCAGCGTATCCCCACACCACGATACTGCCAGATATGCGCGCTGGGCCGCAGGCAGATTCAGTAATTAAAGTTTTTCTTTGCAGTCTTGCATCAAAAGCATAGAGGGTACCGCAAGCACCGCCTTTGATATAGACAACAGTGTTTTGATCGTAATCAGTTGCCCAGTTTGACCCTATCTCATCAGTGACTACGATGTCTTTATTTCGTCTCATATCATACACTCGGACGTTATAACCTCTTGTTTCCGAATACGTGTTATAGACGAGGTAACGTCCATCATAGGCGATAGGTGCATAGAAGTCGGCAGGTAATTGACCACCAACCTTTGCCAGCAGCGATTCTTGACCATTCTTGAAGTTATAACCATGTATTTCTCCAAATCCATCAGACCAATAGACAGCATCTTTGTGAATCATCGGCCAATCCTCCCTCTGACTTCCCGATGTAACACGAAATGTAGAAGCAGTTGTTGCGTAGACACGTAAAGGAAAAGCAAGAAAAAACAAGGTGAGTGTAAAAAGCAGCAGTTTCATTTTCATTGCCATACGCTAATTTAAGTTTTATAAGTCACGATCAAGTTTATGGAGTAGTTTATGACAGTCTTTACAGACAATGTAGTTACCATCATTAAATGATTCCTTATGCTGACACATCAAATGTCCAAGATTTTCAATCGATTTCACTATATAAAGGCTCATTACAACAATCGTTACGGCAATTATGAGAACTCCAATAGCAATACTCATCGTAGTTGAATTTTTGTTTTTAGTCAAAAATATAAGCTAAGTGCGAGCCTATTATTTGACTATAGTCAATAAACTTTCAGATTTCAAGTAGCAATAATGGCGGCATGGCTACGTTGAGAGAGAAATTTGGTAAGAGAATTAGGGAGTTGAGGAAGAAACAAGGCTTAACCCAAGAAAAATTAGCAGAACTAGCTGGAATCGACTATAGCTATCTAAATCTTATTGAGTCTGGTAAGAAAAACCCATCTTTGAAGCGGATCACAAAACTGGCTAGAGTCCTTAAAGTTTCTCTTCCTGAACTCTTCACATTCAAAAAATCCTGAAAAATATACCGCGTATTGAAGAGGTGAAAAACCATAATTCTTTCTGAAGGGGGAGAGGGGTATAGGGGGTGTTTACAAAAGTCCCTTCAACCTCAATGCGATTTCAATTGCCTTGATTTGTTCTCTTCCTGAGTTAGATTCTATTGCACGTTTCAAAAGTAAAGCTATATAAGCAAGGAATGACATATTAGCCTCAAGAACAGCATCAATTTCCTGTTTTACCTTAATATTTCTTAACAGTCTTGACCCTATTACAGAAGCAGAGTTATATTTAGCGTTATAAATTTCCAATGCAGCTTGAGTAGCATTACCAGACTCTAAATACTTTTGCACAAATAGTCGTTGTTTTAGCGTCATCATATGGATTATAGTAAAGTTACCAAGAGATATTGAATCTCTCGATATATTTATGTACTATGGTTTTAAAGGATAAAAATGCCAAAACTCTTTCTTACTGGCTACGAAAAGGAAACAATTGAAGAATTTCTTAATAAGCTTGAAAAAGCAGGGATTACTACTGTGATTGATGTAAGAGAAATACCGTTAAGCAGAAAAAACGGTTTCTCAAAAGTCAATCTGGAGAAATTGCTACAAGACAGAGGAATAGAATATTACCATTTCCCAGAATTAGGTAGTCCTAGTAAAATAAGGGAAGAACTGAAAACCACAGGTGATTATTTGGAATTTTTTAGAGCATATAGAAAACACGCCAAAAACAAATTAGTGACTGTAAAGAATGTTTTGAATCTGATAAAAAATAATAATCATTCAGCTTTACTATGTTTTGAAAGAGATTGTGAATTATGTCACAGAACAATAATAGCCAGCGAACTACTCAAGCTCAATCCTCACCTACAGGTTACCCCGATATAAATCCCCATGTGGAGAACATTCTAATTACGGTGAAGACCTATCCGAGCCCATCAAAAAAGTACCGTGAAATTGTCTGTACTGCGGGGATAACCGAGAATGGGAAGTGGATTCGTTTGTATCCTCTGGAATACCGATATATGGACTATGCTTCATCGTTTAAAAAATATCAATGGTTAAGATTGAAAATTGAGAAAAACCTAAAAGATCAAAGAATAGATAGTTATCGTCCTGATCTATCAACTTTAAAAATAATTAGTCAGCAAATACCAACAAAAAATAAATGGGAAGAAAGAAAAAAGTTAGTGTTACCAACGATAGAGTATAAATCCATAGAAGAGTTTTTGGACGGCTATCATAAAGGAAAAGCCTCTCTTTGTATTTTCAAGCCCAAAGAAGTAATAAATTTTCACAATGAAAAGGATGATTATGATTGGAGTAATGAACACAAAAAAGTTTTAAACCAGATGGTGCTTTTTGGTAAACAGACTAAATCACTAGAAAAAATTCCCTATAAATTCAGCTATGAATTTGTTTGCGATGATACACGTTGTAAAGGACATAAATTAGCCATAAGAGATTGGGAGATATTTGAGCTTTATCGAAATGTGAAAGAGAAAAACCATTTTGATGCTGATTTGATACTAGAAAAAATCAAGCAGAGATTTCTTAACAAAATGTGGAGGGAAGATAAAAATTCCTATCTAATTGTTGGTACTACGTTACCTTTTGGAAGCCCGATTGTTCTTGGTGTATTCTGGCCGCCAAAATAAAATTTCGGAATTCAATATATTGAGGCATCAATGTTGAAAGAATTTTTTTACTCTAAGTGAAGGAGATCATTTGGCACACAGGGAAGGAAGTCTGAGTAGTTGAAAGCAGGACATTCGTGGTTATCTTTTTCCAAATGAGGAGAGTAGTAAATTACTCCTTCCAGCTTTTCTATTGTTCCAGGGTTAGTTACAGCAAGTGATTTTCTGGTATTCCTGAGTGCAAAGGAATCGTCTGAATTTTTTATTTCAATGACGAAATCAGCAGACAGTGGGATAGTGTTCTTGTCTACTATATCAATACGAAGGGTATTTATTCCTGTTACCAAATCTACACCATCTACCCATTTGGGTAACAATCTAATCTCTTTATTATCTTGGTAGAGATGAATTGTAATTTTATATCTTCCATTTCTGGGTACGGTAAAAGTTAGTCGATACGCGTCATTATCAAAGGATATATTCTCGATTCTAAAATTTTGTAAATTTTTCTCTATATACAATTTCTCAGTCAATTTGAATTTCTTATTCTCATAATCAGTTTGCCAGTTGTTAAATTCTATTGTTGAATATGAAAACAGTATTGCAAGTGAGATTCCTACAAGAAGCATAATTATTACTCTCTTAAGCTTTGAGGTAATTCTTTTCCTGATTAAGAGATAACTCACTCCAATCCCTACGAAAAAACCGATTATTGCAGGAATTAGAATTAATACAGTAAAAATGGCTAAGACCACTGGGCCTAGATCGAGATCTATCATTTTTTCAGTGTAACATTTATCAATAAAAAGCAAAAGATATAAGTGAAAATTATCTTTCAACCACAGCATTTTCTATATTTCTAGAGGTTGGAATATTGGAACATGGAAAGTATTGGTAGTAAAATACGTTTCAACATAGTCCACCAGTCGGAGCCAACAAATTAGATACGAACTCATTTTTTGAAGATGAGAGTGTTCGCTCGCCCAGCCCCGCCATTGGCGCGGCCGGGCTTCGCTCCGCGACGGCAACGCCCTCGCTTTGGCGGGAAATGAAGCGGATTTTAATGCTTTCGGGGGAGTAAAAAATGTTTGAAAGAAATCTTTTCACAAAAAGATTTCTTTCAATTCCTTTGGTGGTTTTGAGACCGGATAGGAAAAATTTTAGAGTGTCCGAAAGGTTTTCGGTGGAAAATTTAGAGCATCCGT
>CAZUUL010000036.1:0-8845 GCA_964623155.1 uncultured Gammaproteobacteria bacterium | reverse complement strand
TTTTACCAAATACCAAGACTATACACAATCTCGAAAAACATTTAATTAATGTATTTAAAAATGAGCTGACGACGACGTTTAATATGAAACGAAAAAGCCGACCCGGTTATGCAGTATCGGTTGTTGACATGGTCTTTGTTAGTCGCGATATTGGGGTGTTAGATAAAAGATGTCCCCAAGTTGACATCTCTGATCACTTACCGTTATTCTGCCTGCTAGATGTTTAAGTATTTTTTTTAAAATTGCAATTGTGCGAACGAAAATGAAGTTAAATTTGCTAAGACCCGTTTCTTATCTGGTAGTTGAGATGGAAAGATTGAAATCGACCCTTTCCCCATGACAGTACATGTCTTTGTATTGGTATCAAAGATACAGGCAGTGTGTTCATCAAGGCCAATGATAGTCGTTGGTCCCGGAAGAAGTGTTAAGAGCTTATTAAACCGTTTCTCTCCCATATAGGCAAAGCGTGTATCGACTTCTTTTCCGCCTTCAGCATTGTTCCAATGCGGAATGAAAGTTAAATTCAAACCCCACTGGTTGAAAAAATCCAATCCGGCCTGCCAGTGAGGGTCTTCTCCGGCAAAATAGAGTTCATAAACAGGCAGGACGTATTTACCAGCGGCAATGGTTGCAGCTGATGCTAGAGAGAGGGCGGTACCTTGCTGATTTCTTTTTATCAAATACTGATAAACTAAAGAGTCACGCAGGTGGGTGACTGCATAAGTCGGGCTGCCTGCGCCGGTGTGGATATAATCTGCAGCAAGCAGCGGTTGAACGATATTGATATTATTGGTACTTTTTAGACCGTCTTTTCTCAATGCTTCTATCAGCACAATTTGCGGGCGATAATTTTGCAAACCCACAGAAAGCATAGTTTCAAGTTTTTGATACCAATGATGGGGGTTGTCTTCGTAGCCGGCCGGTGTTTCCAGAAGTGCTATAGTAACAGGTGGAGGAAAGTCTTTGATAAGATACTCATGAATTTTTCTGCCAATGGTTGAGAGTTCACCCGATCCGAAAACGGCAATTTTTCCAAAACCCGTGGCTTTTCTTTTTGAGTTTGTGATGGGAATAGTGATTGATCCATGGGAAGAATCAACTACTTGGTATCCCTGCTTCTCAATTTCTTTTCGGATTTCATCAGCTTCGCTAAAGTTGCGTTCTTTGCGAACTCCTTCTCTCTTTTGCAGTAATGCTTTAATGTTGCTAGGAATATTCACAGAAGTAGTAAATTATAGTATACACTAGATGCAGATATTGACTTTTTGATTTTGTTTTTTATTTCAGCTATAGTTTATGTTGAGATGAAAAAATTGAATCTTTATCTTACACTCCTTTCAATTAATGTTCTTTTGGTTACAGTGGAGCGGTTTTCTTTTACAACTAAAATTATTTTACAGCCATATAGTTTTCTTAGACTCCATGAAATATTTCAGATGAGCGTGATCATCCTTTTTACTGTAATTATCCCTTTTTTTGTATTAAAGGATGTGACCAATAATTTCGCTGCTTTAAAAACGACAAGAGGAACTCTCCTGGGTTTGTTGTTTCTCGTTGGGATTTATTTTTATGCCACAGGCAATGGTCTCCATGAAGTAGCAAGTCATCTTTTCAATACTTTTTGCGACACAAAATCCATTACAAATACTCTTTGTGGAAGCATGTTTTTTAACGATTATTATGTAGGTAATATTCTCTACTTTATAGGTGCTTTTATGTTTACTGTGGCAATCATAGTTTTTGAACGCGGTAATCCCAATAAAAATTTTACTAAAAAAGATATGCTTATTACTCTTGGCAATGGCGTCGTTTATGCTTTTGCTATTTTTGCTTATGCTGCCTTTGATCGAGTGTTAGTAGGTCTTGTTTATTCTCTTGTTACTGCTTTTACTTCCATATATCTTCTAGTTTCTGCCCGGGAAAAATTTATTCGTTTGCCTTACACTACCTACAGTGCTTTTGCTTTCACTCTGGCTAGTGTAGCTTCTCTACTTGTTCGATTACGCTAAAATAAAATATCCAGCAAGAGCATTTTGCTATATGAATATTCGTATTCTCTGGTCGTGGGAACTTCCCGCTAATCTCGATGGAACAGTAGTGGTGGCCGATGTCTATGCAGCCACAACCAATATTGCTCTCTTTCTTGCGCGCGGTGTCAAGAAGCTTTTTTTGGTAAATGAGAAGAGTGTCCTTCGTCTAAAACAACAGTATCCGAAAGCACGTATCATTGGCGAAAGCCTGACTCTGCCATTTAATTTTTTTCAGGCAAGCAATCTTCCTTCCAAGATTGACAAAGTTTCTCTAGCTGGTCAAACCGTTTGTTACATGTCTATTAATGGGACACGAGTGGTCGGTGAAGTTAGCAAAAAAGGCGCAGATAAAGTGTTAAGCGTAAGTTTCACCAACATCGATGCAGTAGTATGGTGGTTAAAACAACATCAACCAAAAAATTTAACCCTTGTGCCTGCTGGTGATGGTGATACCAAAGTGTTGGAAGATGAAATTTGCATCACCATGCTTAAAGACCTTATCGACGGTAAAACTACTGCTTGGGAGGAAAATATCACTCGAGCAGATAATTTTATCCGATCATACTATGTCTCAAAAAACTTTGATCCTGATCTAGCCATTATTTTTGAGCTCAACCGCTATCCAGTGGTGCCGAAATGTTATCAAAGCGCTCATGGTTTACTGACCGTAGTAGATGCGCGCGCTGGACAAAAAGGTAGATGATTGCATCACAGCGTTTATGAAACTTGACAGGGAATGAATTCTACTTTTTTCAATTAGTCAGAGGTGAACCATTGCGGATTTTGACGAAAACAACAAAAAGTTCTTGATTTTTTTGATAGATGCGGTAGACTGACCAAGGACTGTTGGCAATTTCCTCAAGTAATTTTGCATTTGCAATTTGTTTGTCATCGATCTTCAGAAAATGATATTTACCGATAGCATCTACTTTTAGCCAGCCATTTGAACCGACGCTGTAAAAATCGCGATAGTTAAGTGTACGTGGATCAACCGAATTGTAGAATAGGTAGTATGCATAAGGCGTATTGATAGTTGTATCGACAAAAACTAAAGTAGCATCAGATTCGTATTTATGAAGAATCTGAAAAACTTTGTTTAAACCATCTTGATAGTACCACTCATTAATTTCTCGAAATGACGTGCCAGTATACTTTGACCAAAAAAGGAAAAAATTACCAATAACCAAGCCGCTAAAAATTAAAGCAATCTTCCAATTTTTTATACGGAGTTTAGCTGAAGCTTTGGCTATAAGATTGACAAAGCCATAAGCTGAAACAGCTAGAACAAATGGCAAAATGTAGATAGTACGCTGAAAATCTCCAGCAGGCACAGTGAGTGCTGGACCGATTGGGGCGATGGCAAAAAAACTAATTATAAATTTAATAATATTTACTTCAGTATTTGGACATCTTTTTTTCACCAGCTTCCATGCCAAAGTAATTAAACCCCAGTAGAAAAAGACGCCAATTCCGATAAGTTCATAACCAAAACCAGGGACAGTTCGAGTTGGATTGACTTCGCCGGAGAGAAACAGATTGCCAAGGAGAAGATAAGACAGATAGTTAGCCGCATAGGTCAGAGGCCAGTTTCCTGCATGATGAAAAACCGAGACCATAGAAAAGCGATTGTTGTAGCGGGAAAAATCAGTAACGTTTAAATAGTAGAGGGGAAAAGCAATTGCAAGAGGAAGTAGAGCAAGAATTACTTTCTTACTAAAAAGTGGGCTGAGGAAGTAAAAGAGGATAAAAAGGTATAAAGGGAGAAAGAGTTTGAGTGATGGGTAGGTATAGATTGATAACCCTAAAAAAAGCGAACCGAGCATAAGCCAACGCAGTTTCCCAGTTGTTCGCGCTTGGAGCAGACAATTTGTTCCCAAAAGAAAGATGGGGAGAACAGTATTTGGAGGAATCGACCAGCGGCCAGCGGTGATGGAAAATGAGGAGACTGTCGCAAACAAAGCGGCAAAAATGGATACGCTTCTAGATTCAAACAGACGATAACTAAACCAATATATAAGTGGGATTGTGAGTATTGACAGTAAGGCGATCGGAAAGCGCAAGCAAAAGGCAGTCAAACCACCAAACTTCATAAAAGGAATCAAAAGATAAGTCAGTATTGGCATGGTCCAATCATTAAAACTTTGAAAAATTAGCGGCAGTAAAACTCCGTGATGATCCTTGCCTGTTAGGCCGAGTGCATAAGCATCATAGCCGGCTATGACTTCATCTTGTAGAAGGCCTGGAGGAAGAGAAGTAAGATTATAGAAACGGAAAATGGCTCCTATCAGGGTAAAAAGGAGAAGGATTACTAGCGTTGATTTCGTTAACATGTAAGTATTAGTTATGATCAAGGTAGTTTGTATATCACTATCGAATCTCCAATCACTTTTACTGGTTCCAGACCATCAAGGTACGAGTAGGGATTGAACATAAACCTTACACTGCCATCAGGATTTTGAATACGGTAGGCATAATTATAGTTAGAGATGCTTACAGCTACATATCCACGTGGATGATCAGCATCTTCTCGGGTGGGAAGTTTTTTGGCGGTTATAGCAAATGCCTCAGGTGGGACTGTGCCAAAGTAATGAAAGGGAAGTCGGCTTAGGCCCTGTTGTTTGAGCCATTGAGACAAACGTTTAAGATCCTGTCCCCAATCAATATTTGAATCTGCCAGTGAATGCATTTTATGATTTCTATTGCCAAAAAGTTGGTTGCCATAGGCAAGATAAGCAGGAAAAACTAGAATATTTTCCAAAAAGTAAAAAATACACAGACTAAAAAAAACACCAGCGCGTTTGGGCTTCTTTAGCCACCAGCGAATCGTTGTCGACAAAAGGATGATAAAAATAGCGCTAAAGGGTAGAAGATTGCGAATACCAAAGAAAATTTTAGCTGAAACAAGTATACCTGCATATCCAATTGCTACTAGATATAAAAACAAAACCAGAAAAGTGGGTTTTGATTTTATGGTTATAAGCAGCGTCCCGACAAAAAGGATAAGCAATGGAAGTGGGGTTTTGAAAAGAAAAATAGCTGGATACAGCCACCATTTGTTGTAATTACCAAAATCTCCAAAAAGGAAAAATTGCTGTCCATAGTAGTTGTGGGCAGCAACAATGCTGGCTCCATGGCGAAAATAGGCAGGAAGTATAGGTTGTTTAAAGAGTTGGATAAACCATTGGGGTTTGACCTGAGCCATAAGGTGAATAATTGTGGGAGCGTGTTGATAATCATAATCAGCCGGTCGAAAAAAAGAATAAAAGCCCCAGATAGCTAGCCAAGTGGCCAGACCAATACCTATCAGGCCAAGCCACAGTCTTTTCTTCCAGCTGCTGTCTTTTTCCCAAATAAGCAGGCAAACAATGAAGCTTAAATAGATGATTGGGAGAATAAGTAAGGCAGAATACTTGGTAAGTATCATCAAGGCACTGATCAGTGTTGCAGTTCCGAACCACGCTATTCTACGTTGTTGCCAAAACTCATAGAGTGTAAATATAGTAAACATAGTCAAGACCATGAGTGTAGAATCAGTAGTTACCAGTCGTCCATGAGCTAGGATATTTGGTTCGAAGACATAAAAAAAGAGACTGCATATTCCTCCGCGTACCCTGCCAAGCTTACTAGAAAGCAAAAAAATTAATACGCCTCCAAGAAGAGTAATAGCAATAATTGGCAGCCGAGCAAAGAAAAGATATTTTGTTGGATTATTCAGAAGAAACATTTTAGCTCCATAATCGGTGATGCTAAAGGAAAGAGCCGGAGCCAGTTCGGCAAAGGAAAAAGGAAAATTGAGGTCGGGGTAAAGTATTGATAAAGACAAACCACTTAAGAGTTTAATCAGAGGAGGATGCTCTGGGTTTTGGCGCAGATCACGAAACTTGATATAGGTTAAACCGGCGAAGATATGAGTCGGTTCATCCACAGTTGCCGCATCACCAAGGGTCGAAGCAACCATGAGAGAAGCCATAATAAAGAGGAAGAAAATAATAATAGCATATTTGAGTATTTGTCTAGTCATTATAATTTTCTCTTCATTTGCTGTATTTAATATACGCGTTCATAAGTATAGGCCTCAATGGTATTCCAGGGGGTGGTAAGTAGCCGACTTTTTTCAGGATAGTCTTTAGACATTTTTTTTATTATTTCCAAGTAGTCATTATTAATATCAAGTACTAACAAAATACTTTGATTATTCAAATAATTAAATAATTTGCTGGGTTCAAAGATTTCCACTTTCTTATCCGCCTTTAAAAAGGCTACTTGAGGAACTCTGGCAAAATATGGTGAGAGAACAATGGTTTTGCTTTTTGTTTGTGCAACCAGTTGACCTACAGTTTTTTCCCGGACATTCATTTCATAATAGAGTTTGCTAGATAACGGAATAGCAAAGTAATTGTGAATATTTAGCAAACAAACACTAGCAATACCAGCTAAGCTGAAAAAGCTATATCTTTTAATAAAGTTTGTTTGCGTTTGTAAATAGTTTAAAAATAAGCCGATAGAAAAATAGACAAAAGGGATTGCTCCACTAGCGCGTAAGAAGTGAGGTTGATTTTCTCCCCCTACTCCTTCAAAAGAGAAAATGGCAGGGGCAAGCATAACAAAGGCAAAAAAAATAATTGACCTGTGCAGACTTTGTCCCTTGACGATTATATAGCCAATACTAGTAACAAAAAGAATCCCGGTTAGAGGATCAAGAGCAGGAGTCTGCGCCGGATTGTGCCTACCATTGGGGTCGGGAAAGAGCCAAAATAGGCCAATGTTTTTATAGCTATTGATAAATAATTCTGCTGCTAATGAAGACCCCTGTTCTTGGGCTTTGGTAAGTGACAATTTATTAAGTCGGAAAAAAAGTTGATCTGGATAGCGAAGAGAATAGGCAAATAGAGGAGAAGCAGCCAGAAAAAAAGCCAACATAAAAAAAACATACTTATGCCATTGATGATGCCGAAACAAGCCCGGTACGACATTAATAGCAAGTAAACCAATGGTTATTAGCAGTACAAACCATCTTGCGGGTGTGTAGGTATAGAGTGAGAGTCCTAGACAGATTCCAACTAGCACCCAATATCCACGTTTATTTTCTCTAAAAGCTAGGGAAAGGCAACCAATAGTCAAAATCTCCATAAGAATAAGAAGCGGAACTTGAAAAGGAATGCGGCTAAAAACTATGTGCCAATATGAAAAGGTTAAAAGTAGACCGGCAAGGAATGCGACTATCGGTTTGACCCACAGACGCATGACAAAATAAAAAAATGGAATATTAAGTGCAGCAATAATAGCAGTAGGCAAGCGGACAGCAATAATTGTATGCCCTAACAATTTTATCGATATGCCGATTAGATATAGAAGTGGCGTCATTTGTCCGTCGATGGCTTGCATGGTAAAAGGGACGATAGGTTTTTGGAGTAGCGCTAGAGCTGTCAGTGCATAGTCAGGTTCATCAAGCCAAAAACCAAACGGAAGTTGTGCAAGTTTAATTAGTCGTAAACATAAAGCTATTGCAAAAAGAAGCACAGCAATAATAAAATCACTTTTTTTTATTTTAAAAACAAAATCTTTTCGCCAACACCAGAGGTAAATGATTAAATTAAGAACAAAGAAAAAATAGATTAAAATAGGTTGAGCGGGTTGATAGAGAAAGAGAAAAAAAAGGATGATGCCAGCAAGAAATGAGGCAAACATGTAACTTTATTGTACAATGATTTGCTATATGCAGCAAAAAATTTTTTTCCTTGGAGTATTAGTTATTATCGCAGTTTTTTTTCTCCAACTGTATCAAAAACGTGACCGGTTTCTGACCCCATACAGTTACCGCTATTTTTCCGATAAATATCTCGTCTCTCAATATGTCATGGGTGAGGGGTCGACTTATATTCTTCCTGATTATGAATTATATTCTTATGCAGGATACTATTATATTACCGGTGGAGATGTATCGCGGGTCAATTTTGAGAATCCTCCGCTGGCAAAGTATTTGATTGGTATTTCAATTTTTCTTTTCGGCAATCCGCTCATTATTTATCTTATTCTCGCAGTTTTCTACCTTTTTCTGACGTATAAATTTGCTAAGTTACTATTCTCAAGTTTTATTGGACTAGTGGCACTTTTAGGTCTTGTTATTGACCCCTATTTTATCCACGCAGTTACCTACACTCATCTCGATTTTCCCCTGGCCGTATTTTTTCTGGCTGGTTTGTATATTTTTTTGACGGCAAAGAGTTTGCGCCAGGATATAATCGCCGCGGTTTTTTTTGGCCTGGCAGTTTCTTCAAAATTCTTTCCTTTTTTTGCTGTTATTTTTGTTTATCTTTTTTGCTGGAGGATGAAGGAAAAAAAGAGGGAGAAAGGGCAACTGTGGCGATTTTTACTAATTCTACCTTCAATCATCATTGTCTATTTTGCAGCATATACGCAGTATTTTCTGAGTCACACGCTGATTGATTTCTTAAAATATCAGTGGTGGGTTCTTCGCTGGCGTATGGGAAACCCGATAGTTGTCGGCAACATCTTGCAGTCAATTTTCTTTGGCCGGCTCGCAACCTGGTGGGAAAAAGTGCCCACGTTTCATTACTGGTTGGAAGAATGGTCACCGCTTTTGCCGGTAGTCGTCGTTGGAGCATTTATGAGTATCGTTTTTTTTTACCATAGCCGCCTTTATCGTTTCATCTACGGCTATGTTATGCTATTTTTCCTTTATATCTTTTTTTTCACTGAAGGAGGGCTAAAATATCTAGCGCCGATGTACCCTTTTTTCGCAATATTTACGGCAGCAATGATAGTGAGGATATCAAAACTGTTAAAATCCATTC
>CAZUUL010000035.1:0-8898 GCA_964623155.1 uncultured Gammaproteobacteria bacterium | reverse complement strand
TGATGTGATAAGCATTATGACTAGTGTAGCATATGCTATTCTAGTCTAGTGCCTACCAAAATAATGATGAATAAGAATGTTCCTTGTCGCCATTGCCTTGTTCCAAGCAATCTCGGGGTGTTGATCTCTAAACTCATCGGGGAGGTTGCGAATTGCTTCTCCAATAATTTCCAGCCTTCTTGTTACTAAATCCTGCTTTTCTGTAGACTGTAAAAATTGTTCCTCTGTCACATTTTCGGTATACTTTTCTATTAGATTGATACTTTCTAAAATGTGCTTGAGAAAAACAGTTGCTTCTTTATTCATAAAATTTGCACCTGCTCTGCTAAAATACGTTCTTTTAGAAGATGATGTAAGCCTTCATATTCAACTAGGTCAACTTTCTTTTTCAGCACATCTTCTAATTGCAATTGCAGGCCAACAAACTCGAAGAGTCCCTTTCCTCTTGGAAAATCGACCAATATATCAATATCACTGTCTTGCCGCGCTTCCCCACGGACAATAGAGCCAAAGACTGACGAACGGGTCACTCCCGCTTGCTTTAAGATAGGAATCGCTTTTTCTTTTATGTCTTGGATTGTCATACTCATATACCTGCATTATACCATCAAATTTCGTTTCTCTAAACAAATGTAGCCATCAAGACTAACCCACATAATGACAATTATTTTTCTCATAAAATCTCCCTACAATTAGTTAGTACCTATTGTTGTACCCACACGAATTCATGCAATAGCGTCAGTAAAAAACCTACCACTAATACTCCTAAAAGCATCATCGGTAATACCCAGTACGACTTTTTGGTTATTCCTTGCCATTTGTTCAACCTCGTCCAACTCAAGAATCCTCCAAAATGCGCAACAACTGCCGAGTATCCTAACCACAAACCGATTCTCCCACCTTTCAATAGTAAAACCGTAATTACAATTGCATACACAATATTTATCAGGTTATGCAACCATCTTGGTGTCTTCTGGAATAAAAATCTTCCGATTGGATTCCCTTCATTGTGAGCATCGGGCGCAATTCCTTTTCTTGTCTTGTATAAATCAAGAACGTAGAAAACCCAGAAAAGTATAAGCGGTAATATAATTTCCTTCATACTCATCTTCCATACCTCATAAAAACTCTAATGCCTCAAACCTTTTCCAAAAGCTCTTCCCGTCTTCTCCGTCATTGGGTAATAATGTACAGCTACTCCTTTTTTCTCCTTCCTCACCAATCCTCGCTTAATAAGGGTAGTTCGTAAATTCGCCGAGTGATGAAGATTCAAGAGACGATGTAAGTCGCGAGGCCTAGCCTGGGTGCTTCTGTATTAGATGAAGCATTTTTGTTAATAAGCTTTCTCTTGATCCCTTTTTCGACATAACCTTTCTCTGTTTAAGACCCCACTCTAACCCTCTCCTTACAGGAGAGGAAAATTTATTTAGGTTAATATTAGGCCTTCACCAGGTTTTCGGCAAGCTTGTCGAATGATTGGTTCCAACCAACATTCGCACCCTCTTGATCCTTGCCAGCCGGCATGCCAATATGCTGCAGGGTCATCTTTGTCTTACTTGTCCTGAGCGGAGTCGAAGGGTTCAATGGAACTATTTCTTTGTACGTTCCTGTACTCCAGAAATCCTTACCTTTAAAATCTCCTTCAGTTCCATGCATGCAGTGGAGATATTTGCCGCCTACTCTAAAATCAATTTGACTTACAGGACACGTAAAGATTTTTGGCCCCCACCACTTTTTAAAGTATTCTGGTTCTGACCAGTACTTCCATACTGTTTCAACCGGCGCATCGAAAATGCGAGTAATAACAAGTTCATTTTTCTTTTTTCTTTCTCTAATAGTTTGTCTAGTCTATTAAACCGGTCATCCCACAGCGTTGTCATTTTATGAATCCATCCTTCCAGTTCTTTCATTGGTTGGGGATTAATTTGGTATAAATGTTGCTGCCCGCGTTTTTCCATGTCAACTAACTTTACTTCTCGAAGGACTTTTAAATGTTGAGAAATAGCTGGAGGGCTCACCTGAAACTTACCGGAGATATCAGAAGCGCTTAACTTTCCCCTGGCGGCAAGCATTTCTATAATATGGCGTCTGGTAGGTTCTGCAAGTGCAAAAAAAACATCCATAGAGACATAGTACACCACTCACTTAATTAAGTCAAGACTTAAATATATGTGTTACACGAAATTTGTAGTTATAATAAATATGGTATTCTTAACTAATGGCAGAAAGTGGCTATAAGCAATTAATTAGCTATAAATTAGCGCAGATCGCGTTTGATTTAGGGTGGGATTTTGTTCCAATGTATTACCACACGATCGAAGATAGGCGACAAAGAGATCAAATAAAGCAAGCTCTTCGTTCACACAAGCAAAATATTGTGGAAGGATCGTCCGAGAGAAGTATTTCAAGAAAGCTCAACCTCTACGACGTAGCTAAATCTTCTGGCATGGAAGCAAATGACAGGAAAGTGCGTAAGTCCTGATATAAACATACCAAAACATACATTAATTATAGCGGACTTTATCTCGCTGAAGCCCCGCCCTGGCGGGGCGAAGGCGGAGGGTACAGGACTCGAACCTGTAAGGGATTTCTCCCGCTAGTTTTCAAGACTAGTGCCATACCATTAGGCGAACCCTCCAAAAGCAGATATACCCCACCTTTAACCACTCAACCACCTCTTTAAGTATATAATTTTATCAGAAATTACTTGACGATGTCGAGATAAATTTGTTAGGCTAGAGATATCCATGAACCTTGCATCTAAAAACATATTCATGGCAAGCAAAGCCATTTTCGTTTTTCTGCTCTTGCCAATGGTCATTATTCTGGCAACTAAAAATGGGTTAAGAATCCAACCCCAGGCGCAAACAAACAAGTATCTGTGTTCTCCCGGGGAAGCTAGCTGCATGGCGGTAAAAGACAAAACCTGCAAACAGCTCAATCTTCCCTGTTATGACGACTTAAACCAATGCCAGGCAGCATGCATAGTTTCACCTTCTCCCACCCCCAGACCTTTCGCTAATGCTGGCTTTTACTATTGCACGATAAATAATGCCTGTGTCAAGTTACGCGCTGGAGTCATGTGTACACCGCTTGGAGGAAATTGTTACCAGGATGAAACTACATGTAAATCAGAGTGCGAAAAGTAGCTGAAGCAATCCTCAGTCAGTCACCCCTTGACTTTATAATTCATACTAAACTATAAACTATGATCACGAATACGAGGGATCGATTTAAAAAATGTACGTGGATCTTCATTCAAGAATATTTTGCTTCTGGATGATGTTGCCGGCTCAGGTGCTTCTCTGAATGAAACAGCAAAAAAGTTAAAGGCGGCAAAGAACGGCAATACAGAGATTTAGTCTTAAAAACTTGCTATCGAGATTATTACGCTGCGGAGGGTATGGGAGTCGAACCCATCGGCCGCTTTCGCGGCCATGGTTTAGCAAACCATTCCCTAAACCGATCGGGATACCCTCCCCTTCTCCCCTGTATTATACTATATACATCTTGTGAAACTCTTTAACACTCTTGCAAAAAAAATCGAACCCTTTTCTCCCCTGAAATCCGGTCGTATCTCAATCTATGTCTGCGGCGTAACACCCTATGACACCAGCCACCTGGGCCATGCTTTTGTTTTTACTATTTTTGATACCCTGATTCGTTTTCTCCGTTACCAAGGCAACGAAGTAACCTATATCCAAAATGTGACTGACATTGATGATCCGCTTATTGACCGCGCCAAAGAGCTCGGCACCACCTGGCAGGAACTCGCCAAAAAATGGACTGCCTATCTTTTACATGATTTTAATTTTTTAAATATTGCTATGCCTACCCACTTTGTCAAAGCCACAGCTGAACTACCAATGATGCAAACTATTATTACTAAACTTTTAGAAAAAGAGTACGGCTACCCAAGTGGCGGCAATATTTACTTTGACATCGCCAAATTTTCGGATTATGGGAAACTTTCCCAGCTCCCAAGACCTAAGATGCTTAGACTTTCAGCTGAGAGAGGTAATGATATTACAGATAAAAATAAACGCGATCCGCTAGATTTTCTGTTGTGGAAAAAATCTAAACCCGATGAACCCGCTTGGCCATCTCCTTGGGGTGAGGGACGGCCCGGCTGGCACATAGAATGTACAGCCATGAGCATGAAATATTTGGGCAAGCAAATCGATATTCACGGTGGTGGAACTGACCTGATCTTTCCCCACCACGAATCGGAAATCGCCCAAGCCGAAGGCTACAGCGGTAAATCTCCCTTTGTCAGACATTGGATGCATGTTGCCATGGTTGGATACAAAGGTGAAAAAATGAGTAAGTCGCTGGGAAATTTGCTGTTTGTCCAGGACCTGGCCAAAAAATATTCTGCTAACACTATCCGCCATTGCCTTTTATCGCATCATTACCGCAAAGATTGGGAATTTACTCAAGACGAAATAGGCAGCTGTGCAAAAATTATCCAGGACATAGAAAATCAAATACAGTATGTTCAGGAAACAAGCGAAATTAACAATCAAGACTTTATTTATGCTTTATCTAATGATTTCGATGTAGCGAGAGCATTGGAAGTGATGCAGCGCGAGAAAGATCATGCCCAAAAGAAAACCATGTTTAAACTTTTAGGATTTAGAGAACGTAACAAAACCCAGACAATCTACAACAGGTAGTTTTGTTATACGTTCTAGACTTAACCAGCAATGGTAATTCCCCATATCCATCTGACGCCTCCCTTTTTTAAAACCCTGGCACAGATTCGCATGGTTGCTCCTGTAGTCCAGATGTCATCAACCAACAAAACCTCCTTTAGATTTTTGGCTGCCTGCGGGTGCGTCAGGGCAAAGGCAGAATTTAAATTGTCATCGCGTTCTTTTTTGTTTAAGCCGTACTGGGGTTTGGTTGCCCGGATGCGCTTTATGATTTTAGGGTTAAAACCCATACCACAACTTTTGGCAAAACATTTAGCCAAAACTTCTGCCTGGTTAAAACCCCGCCAGATTCTGCGAAATAGATGAAGAGGTATTGGTATGACAACCGGCTGTCTTTGGCAAAAGCTCGCTAAATGAGAATTATCTTTAAGCAGTGGCAGGGAAAGACTGATAAGAGTTTGGGAAATATCAGTCAGGCGGCTACCATATTTTAACTTCTTAAGCATCTGCCGGATAGTTCCTGTATAAGGGTAACAGATGCTTAACCCATCAAGTGAATATCTGTTTTGGCAACCCGGATGCGTTTTACCGCCGATAGAAGCCCGGGTACACTGGGGACAAATTTGAAATTGTCTTGGCTTAAGAGAATTCCTGCACACTAAGCAAAGATAATCACTCCACCTGCCGCAAGCAAAGCATTGTTTGGGGAACAGGAGATCAAGAAGGTTCATTGTCGCGTTTTAGGTGTTTACACTGAGCGAGCCCTGAACAAAGTAAAGGGCGAGTCGAAGTGGAGATGGCCGAGTGTGACTCGGCGTCCGAGAATGCAGTTTAAAAACATCTACAAGCATAGTTCGTTCATTTTTATTCCTTTTATTCTCTAACAACGAACAACTAAAGAAGAAAAGTAAGACAAGTCTTTTCCCGATGTCTTGTCAGAATATCGGGAGCATCCTGATGTCTGTTTACACCTGCAATCATTCCGTCAGGAAAAAACGAATGCAGATGGCCTTTAAGCTACCAATCGCTGTTTAGGCGAAGGCAAACTGTCGGGCACCTAAAACAGCTGCCAGGCGAGCTTCCGCTTGCGCCAGGCGTCGTTCTAAGTCGCTGAGAGTATCAGCATTTGTGTTTTGACAGCGTTTAACGAGTAGTGTCATCCTCGGCTTGCAGTTTTTAAAGAGCAATTCCCGTCGATCTAAACATCCCCGTTAGAAACAGTTACTGAACGCGAGTGAAGTTACTGTTTCTTACGTCCTCCTAAAGCCGCTCTTCGAGCCGCGCTACGAATAGTAGGTAAGGCGAGAAGTAAGGCTAGGAGGACATTAATTCAGCTTTCCTCGTAAAATTCTCTGTGTTTCCCTTTCAATATCTTTTGTCTTTATCTTCTCCCGCTTCTCATACATCTTCTTCCCCCGACCAATACCCACTTCCAGCTTGATGAATCGACCCTTATTATAGCAAGAAAGTGGCACCAGGGTCAAGTTGCTCTGTGCCATTTTTGTCTGCAACCTTGTTATCTCAGCTTTGTGGAGAAGAAGCTTGCGGGTGCGGCGGGAATCATAGTTTTCGGACCGGGAAAACTCGTATAAAGGAATGTCAGCATTGACCAGATAGGTTTCGTTTCCCAGCAAGCGGACAAAAGCCCCTTCCAGATTCATCCGGCCGCTTTTCACCATCTTAACTTCAGACCCTAAAAGGAGAATTCCTGCCTCCAAAGTTTCCAAAATAGTGTAGTCATAAGTAGCCCGGCGGTTGACAATTTTCATATTACTTTATGGCCATGCCATATATTTTATTTCCGATCAAAAGCAGGATTTTTTTCTGTTCAGCCGATACTACCATAGTCGCTGCATCTTTAAGTTTTTCCCACACATATTGAGATATGTATCTGCCCTCTTTGTCAACCACAACTATCCGCTTATTTCCCCGGTCCAAGATATATAAGTTGGCTACTGATTCGTCAGTATAGATGGCCGTGTCTTGCGACAGCGGCTGATCAAGAGCAGATGTAAGCGACCAACTGCCATCGGGT
Source organism: uncultured Gammaproteobacteria bacterium (assembly GCA_964623155.1). GTDB lineage: Bacteria > Patescibacteriota > Microgenomatia > CAZUUL01 > CAZUUL01 > CAZUUL01. The sequence continues at coordinate 2,208 of CAZUUL010000035.1, read as the reverse complement.
TTTCCCTGCATGAATCTTACTATTCTGTTTCCGGTTATCGTCCAAACCGCCCCATCTATGGCTAGCGATGTAGCCGGACTGAAAGCATGAGAAGCATCGTCGGGTAAATATGGGATTCTGTCGCTGAATCCTGATTCGAGAGCCTGATATTTCCAGATTGCATTGTGAGTAGAATCGATAAGGTAAATATTTCCGGCAAAAGCAGCCATTTGAACTATTGTTCCCCAGGCATCGTCGCGGGCAACCGCCGTACTTGCTTCTTTAGTCCGGTGGGAAATCACAACTCTTCTTTTCTTTCCAATAACAAATGTTGCTTCCCCAGTTGTAGCCAGGTGTTTCGGGTCAACAAGAGTTTCGCCGCCGGCGATTATTTCCGGTCGTTTTCTATCTACGGTTAAAGTGTAAACGCTGTTATGTTTTGTATCTAAAATCGCTAGAGTATTTCCGGCTAGAGCCATTTTATCAGCCTGGGCTTGATTTTTAATCAAGGTTAAATCATAAAATAGTGGCACCTCTGACAATTTATATACTTGAGCGGCTTGAGCCAGGAGTGTTTCTATTTCTGAAAGTAGGAGATTGACTTTTTTTGCCTCGGGTGAATCTCGTTTAAGTTTAGCGTTCAGGGCAACCGCCTGCTCCTTTGCCTGCGCAAGAACTGTTCGCGAACGAAGAATATTAACATCAACAAGCGCTTTTCCGTCATCCAATTTGTATTTAATTGAATCTATTTCTGAAACAATTGCTTGCTGGGTAACATTTGTTTCTTTAACTCGATAGTTATGGAGAATATTAATAATGAATAAAACACAAAGCAAACTGATTGCCAAAAATATCATCCGCCTTGGACGTGACCACGTTTGCCAGTGAGCAATAATCTGCTTAAATTTTGCTATGTGTTTACTAGATTCTTCTTGGACCAGAGAGCCAATTTTGATGACTATACCGGCTGCACCCAAGACTGTTTCTTTATGAAGTAACGCTGCAAGCGTGTCTTTAATTTCTTCCAACGCAAGATTTGATACTCCTTCAAGGTCATGTTGAGATATATGAGCTTGAAATGTTGGTGAAAGAAAAAAAATAGTATCCTTGGGCAGAACTCTACCAGAAATAGTCCCTGATCCTTGCAAAAGTATCCCCCACTTTTTCTCTCTAGCTAGCGCCACACAGCCTTTGCCCAAAATCAGTACATACAAAAGGTCGCCGATGAATAATCCAACGATAATTGTGTAAAAATAATTATTAGATGACGGCAGAAGATTTGTCAGAGCATTAAGATCGGCCAGGTTGTTTGGTTTTTTTTCTTCTAGATAAGCAATAATTTTTTCAAGCAATATTTTCCCTAATTTCGGCGCCTCCCCATCGGCGGTTACTCCTTCATTGATTGCCATTTCTATGACAATAAATGTTGCTCCCTCATGGTAAGTTTGTCCCCAAAGCAAAGGCGAAGATTCTCCCACCAGATGGGCAGAGGTATAGGAATAAGGCATAGCTTATTACAGGATAGTAAACGCCAGGACAAGTATCAAGAGCGATAGGATAAAGTGGATAAAAACTACCAGCCGCAGAAGAAAAGCAATCGGAACTTCAACCACGCGGGCCATAAGCGATATCTGCCTAACCATGATAAAAGCAAACAAGATATAAATAATCAGAATCAGGATGACCGCGCTTTTAACAACAGCGGCGATACTAATCATGGAAACAAAATCAATAATATTCATGGTTTCTCCACGTCTTCGATAAGTTCGCTTAAAATCTGGACAACATCCCGAGGTTTGGGGATGCGGTCAAAATCGATACGTTCAGTAGCTGCCGCCGTCTGAATAAGGACATCGCCGTAATCAAAAAAAGCCTGAATAAATCCGCCCATAATAAAGGTGACATCTTCGATCCGCGACAGCAGTGCTTCGGAAAATTCTTTATACAACAGGAAGAAAAAATCAATGTCTATCACGCGCTCATTGGTCGCAATATTGACGGTAAAATACCACACTAGAAAATTAGACAGGGAATACCCGAGCGCGGTTAAATACCATAAAGCAATCAACACAACAGGAAGACCGGGTGAGATGGAGAAGAGTTGAACAATAAGATCCATGGATGAGACAAAAGGAATAACAATAACAGGCGCAAGTAACATAAGAATGGCAACCACAATCCAAGGAAGGTTGGTGATCGGGTGGCGCCTAAGGAAAAGAATGATCGGTT
>CAZUUL010000034.1:0-8940 GCA_964623155.1 uncultured Gammaproteobacteria bacterium | reverse complement strand
CTTTCGGTAGAAAGTAAAGAAGCTGGTGTAGAATTTCGGCCGACGACCGTTGAACTGCCACCCGATTTGAAAAAATTAGGCGTGCAACCGGGCGGTGCTGGTCAACCGGTTATCCATCAGGCAGGAGCTATCTCGACTACAGTAACAGTGTCTTTGTCCGACCCGCAGATTGTTGCTGGCCTTCACGCACATATTCTGTCTTCATTGCGTTGGCTTGCCCAATGGTGTCAGCGGCAACTTAATCGGGCTCGTATTCGTTTACGAGTGGAAAGGGGAACAGTGACCCGGGTTCAAATAAAGGAGTAAAAAATGTCAGACGAGATTATCGCTGAAATTATTTTCCGACTCCAGGCATTTGTAGTTGCCTTTCTCCTTATGGTTGCATTGGCCGGCAGCTTGTTTCTTGTTGGTTATCTCATGCTTTTGTGGTGGCAACACCACAGACGAGAGCAGACTTCGCTTGAGTCGAGTCTGCTCCAGGTAGCGGTGCCGCGCGATAATGAGATTAAAATCGACGCGATGGAGCAGTTTTTTGCATCTCTGGCAAGCATTAAAACCAGCGCTTGGTTGCCATTTTTGACCATGCAAGACCATCTTACCTTTGAAATAGTAGCTACACCCGGGGACATCCATTTTTATGTTTCAGTACCCAAACACCTGCGCGATATGGTGGAGAAACAGATCCACGGTACCTATCCGGGTGCGGAAATAAAAGAAGTCGACGAATACAACATTTTCTCTAGTAATGGAAAAGTCGCCTATGCGGCGCTTAAAACAAAAAGCGCCAACTACCAACCACTTAAAGCATACAAAGACCTGCCGGTTGATCCGCTAAGTCCAATTACCAGTGCGCTCGCCAAAATGCAGGAAGGCGAGGGAGCGGTCATTCAAATTTTGGTTGCTCCTGCCGACGATGTTTGGAAAAAAGAAGGCCGTCACTTTGTTTCCACTACCAAAAAACAGGAAGCCGACCCGGAAAAAGCCAAATATTCTGTCGACCCCAAAACGCTTGAGGCGATAACCAACAAATGCAACAAACCCGGATTTGCCACGGTCATTCGCGTCGTCGTCTCCTCAACTGACGCTCAATCAGCCAAAATGCACCTCACTAATATCAAGAGCGCTTTTGCTCAATTTACCAGCGAACATAACGGCTTTAGCAGTGTCAAGGTATTTTTAAAAGGTATGTTTATGCTTAATTTTATCTACCGGTTTTTTCCTATTTTCAACTTTCCTCATAAACAAATTTCCGTGCTAACGAGCGAGGAACTGGCTACGCTTTTCCATTTCCCAAACAAGTTTGTTGAGACACCGGGAATTTATTGGCTCAATGCCAAACGCGCGCCTGCCCCGGCAACCATCCCAAGCAGCGGATTGTACGTTGGCAGAAGTATTTTCAGGAGTATAGCAAAACCCATACACATAAGTCGCGATGACCGCCGGCGCCACATGTACATTATCGGGAAAACCGGGACAGGCAAAAGCGAATTTTTGAAAGACATGATTTTACAGGACATAAAAGCCGGGGAGGGAGTAGCGGTGATCGACCCGCACGGAGATTTAGTTGAAAAGATTCTTCTGCTTATGCCGCCGGAGCGAGCAGAGGATGTCATCTATTTTGATCCAGCAGATACCGAGCGACCCATGGGACTTAATATGCTTGAGGCCCATACTGAAGAGCAGAAACACTTTATCTCAACCGCCATCATCGGTCTTATGTACAAACTCTACGATCCCATGAAAACCGGTATTATCGGTCCGCGTTTTGAGCACGCGGTCAGAAATGCCATGTTGACCGTCATGAGCGAGCCGGGAGCAACCTTTGTCGAAGTAGTCCGCGTTCTGACAGACTCAAGTTATGTGCAGGAACTTTTGCCAAAGGTGCAAGACCCGGTGGTACGGCGATACTGGACTGATCAAATTGCTCAAACCAGCGACTTCCACAAATCCGAGGTGCTTGATTACATCGTTTCCAAATTCGGCCGCTTTGTCACCAATAAAATGATCAGAAACATCATCGGTCAAAGCCAATCTTCATTTGATTTTCGTCAGGTCATGGATGAGGGAAAAGTCCTGCTTATTAACTTATCCAAGGGTCGTGTGGGCGAGGAAAACAGTAACTTTTTGGGGTTAAATATTGTGCCGAAAATTCTGGTTGCTGCCATGAGCAGAAGCGATATTGCTGAAGACGCGCGCCGCGACTTTTTCCTGTACGTCGACGAGTTTCAAAATTTTGCTACTCCCGATTTTGCCCAAATTTTGTCTGAGGCCCGCAAATACCGCTTAGATCTGACTGTTGCCAACCAGTTTATCGGCCAGATGGATGAAGAGGTAAAAAATGCCGTCTTTGGCAATGTCGGTACCTTGGTTACTTTTCGAGTAGGAGTTAGCGATGCCAACTATCTGCAGCACGAATTCCAGCCGACGTTCTCTGAAGCCGACCTTATCAACATCGAGCGCTTCAATGCCTATATGAAGACCTTAGTTAACAGCGAGCCGGTACCACCCTTCAGCGTGAATATGGTGCGGGATATTGCCAAAGAAAAAAAGATGGAAAACTTAAGAGTTGCAGAGGCTATAAAACAACTGTCTCGACTTAAATTCGGAAAAGACCGATCGCTTGTCGAAGCGGAAATTGCTCAACGGGCGCGGCTGTAGTAAGTTGGGACCAATTTTTGCTAGAATTGGCTAAGAATCGGGCGCGTAGCTCAGTTGGTTAGAGCACTACTCTTATAAAGTAGGGGTCCTTGGTTCGAATCCAAGCGCGCCCACAGTTTTTGTTCGAATCCAAACGTCTTCCATTATCTTGAACGGAAGGCCTAAACTGAGGTTCGAAAAGCCGTTAGCATTAAGGATTAGTTCCTAAAGGAAAAATTAGCCTCTGGTATTTTGTCTTAGCTTTATACATGGATCTATATATTAGACACTGATTAGAGGATTTTGAGTTAGAGGTTTTCTTTAGTAAGAATTTGATCCACTATTTCACGTAGATTGGTACCAACTATATCCGGTCGTTCAACAAGAGGGTCAAGCACCTTTCCAGGTCGAGCAACAAAGGCAGCCTTATATCCAACTCGTAATGCACCTGCAATGTCCCATGAATGGGCAGCTATTAATCTCAAATTGCTCATTTTGATCCCAAAATGATCAGCAACCATTTTGTATGGTTCAGGAGCAGGTTTTAGACGACGAACTGTATCCGCAGAAAACATTCTATCAAAATATTTTGAAAGCTTTGCATTTTTTAATTGTGCTTCAACTATTTCATTTGTAGAGTTTGTTAATGAAACTAATGTATATCCAGCTTTTTTAAGTCGGGCAAGACTTCTTGGAACTTCAGGATGAGGCGGTAGGTTTTTTATTTTACTCAATATTGCAATTTTATCCACAGAATAAAGCGTAATACTTTGTTGCTCTGTAACCATATCGAGTGCAGCTGCGCCAATCTTTCCGAAATTTGAGTATATATTTGTTACTATTGAAACCAGTGATGACTGAATAAGCTGCCCAAACCACACTTGTCCTACTTTTGCATCTCCAAAAACACGCTTAAATTCGTCATTCATCACTTTTAAATCTAATAATGTTTCATTTACATCAAATACACATATATTTTTCATATATTTATTTATTAAATATTAAGATTAACAGTTGATCCTTGCGGATATTTATGTGTCATACCTATGCCACCAGAATTAGAACTCCGATCGTAAATTGTATACTCTTTCCTTCCGCTATTTTCTGCTAAGTATGCAATATCAGTAAGTTCTTTGACCGCAATTCTTACTCTTTGTTTCGTTATTTCTCGTAAAATGTTTCTACTAATTTCTGGTTCCAAACCTGTCTTTGTTAACTCTCCTTCAAGCTGTTCTTCTAAGATTCGCATCTCTTCATCAAATTTTTGTTTCTGTTCTCCCTTCGGGTTGAATTTCGGATTGAGTCTTATTTTGTCCATTTTCTACTGTCATAATGCCTGGATTATAGCAGTTCATATCTGAAAAAACAAAAATCCCGTTGTCAAGAAATAATTGCAACCCTTAACCCAAAATACCTTTAATCAAGAATTCCTTCGCAACTTGTTTTCGAAAATTGCTATAGTATTTCTGTGTTCAAAAAGTAGTTGGTCTTTTTAGTTGGGCGTCTCGGACAATTTAAGTCAGCTGAATTGAGCACACCAGGACGCCTATTTAAGTATTTATATAGTTAATATTTTTTCGTTTTTCTTTGGGAATCATTTCTCGATAGAAATGATTTGTTCGAGGCCAACTCTTTACGAGGCCGAATGCCCCTCCAGAGGCGGGCAGGCGAGCGTGAAGATGGCGCTGCGAGTGGGTGGGGGCACTCGCAGCGCTACCTTTGAAAATCAGTCCGTATTTTTTCAAAAAGAGCCCACCCATTCGTCGTTTCACTCCTCAGGGTAAACAGTTTTGAAGAATTGAGTAAAAGAAATATGAAAAAAACGATTTCAACAAAACCCGGTCAAAAACAAATATAATAGATAGTATTCACCGTCATGATGACTTCAATTCATAGTTACTATAAATGAATCGATTCATTTATAGTAATTTCTGCTTGAAGAGTGACTACAAAAGAAGCTGCGGACTTTAGTCCGCGGAGTAATCACAATTGCTTTGGCATGTTTATACTCATCCTCATTTTCGCTGTCTGGCTGCGACTTGATGGAGCGATTCATGGCTACTTCGCCTTTACTTTTGATCCGGGCCGTGACCTTTTGGCTGTCCGCGACTTGGTAGTCAATCATAAATTGACCCTCATTGGCCCATTTTCTGGTATCTCGGGCGTATTTTACGGTCCGTGGTGGTACTGGATTCTTGCTCTTCCATTTATCATCGGCAGCGGTGATCCACGGGCAATTGCAGCCTTTATTGCCATTGCTAATTTATTTGTTCCCATTGGTATGTACTGGTTGGGGAAACGGATGGGTTCAGTAACAGCCGGGATCATCGGTGCAGCGCTAGCCACTCTTTCTCCGCTTCTTGTTGGCTATTCTTCCCAGATTTGGAATCCAAACCTGGTTCCGCCGCTGGTCGTGGGGGTTATTCTTCTAATGTTTAGGTTGGGGAATAAGAAGGTTAAGAGGGATAAGTGGGGTAGTGAAATTTTGCTGTGGCTAATATTCGGGTTATTTCTTGGGCTTATCATCAACTTGCAAATTTCCTTTGGCCTGGCATTTGCATTATCACTCTTGCCGTGGTTTATGTTCACGTTGATTAAAAAAAACGAGGCGCGCTGGGGAGTAATTGTTGCCGGTTTGGGATTTATCCTGCCGTTTTTACCGCTGGTTATTTTCGATTTCAGACACCAATCTCTAGAGTCAAAAGCCATCATTGCCTACATAAAAAATCCAACCATCCGCAGTCACAACTACGATGCATTTCCTTTTGCCTGGAAATTGACTAACCGCGCCTCTTTGTTTTGGGACATTTGGCGAGAAACAATGAAGTCATCTTATTTTGCAGGCATGACAATTGTCACAATGATTATCGGGTTTATAGCAGCAGTTAGTCATTGGTTGAGGAAAAATAAAAAAGATAAGCAATCAGAAGAAATTATCCGCTTTACGCTTAGTCTTTTTTTAAGCATAACCAGTTTATTTGTGTTTTTCTTGCGCTATTCTGACACAGTCTGGAATTACTATTTGGTCGGTTTACCGGTGATTGCACTTTGCTGCGTGGTGGCAATTCTTGCTCTCGTAACCCGGATATTTCCTAAATTTCACAAACCGATTTTTGTCTATCCACTGCTTGCTGTAATTTTTATTGTCCTTTTGCCGCTGGGGCAGGTTGAGGAAGTCTTTGGTTTGCGTAAGGCTTGGCAAGGGGACGGTTCGGTTTTCCGCAACCAGTTGGCAATTCTTGATTACATTTATCACGATGTTGGTGACAAAGAGCTTAATATTATGGTCTATACTCCGCCAATTTATGATTTCCATTATCAATATTTGTTTTGGTGGTATGGTAGGAAAAAGTACGGCAGGATTCCGGGTAGTCAGCGCAAAGGAAATTTGTACCTGATTATGGAGCCGGAAAAAGACCGGCCGTGGCTATGGGAAGGTTGGATTAAAACAGTGGTCAAAGACCCGGGAAAAGTCATTGACAGAAAGGAATTTCCAGGTGGGGTGGTGGTGGAAAAAAGAATAATTAAAGAGCGATGATTTATTATTTCTGATTTATGAGTTAAAAATAACAATACCTCCCTAAAACTTACAACTCCTCCAACTTCACACTTTCTTCAATTTTATCTTTGACCAGATCCATATATTTTTCCGTGGTTGAGAGGCGTTTGTGGCCGACCAGCTTGCTTATGACAGTCAGCGGCGTACCGCTCATTAAGTGATGGGCAATAAAAGTATGGCGCAAATCATTGACTTTGGCATTATTTATGCCGGCGATGCGAAAGTAGCGATCAATAGCTGTTCTTATATTGCGGATAAGCAGCGGCCGGCCGGTTTTGGTGACAAACAGGGTCGAGTCGGCAACCTTTGGCCGGGTATTTAAGTATCGATCGAGCGCTCCTTTGACTGCTCGGTTTAAAGGAACAACCCTGGTTGGGTGTCCCTCTTGGGTGGGAATCGTTAGTTCAGAATCTGTAATGTCAGGGAGTTTAAGGCTGGCCAGCTCACCGATACGGATGCCTGTCTGGAGAAACAGCTCGACAATGGCAGAAATGCGCGGGTCATTGCGGCAGGCGTCGCGGAGCGCCCGGTACTCGACGCGGGAGAGAATGCGTGGCGGTTTGACTTCGTACCTGGGATGGGAAATGTCTGTGGCCGGGTCCTGGCGGGTAATTCCCTCGGCTCGTAGAAATCGATAAAAGGTCTTGGTAGAGTTGATTTTCCGGGAGATACTTTTCGCGGTATAACCGTCTTTTTCAAGCTTGGCAAGAAAGGCTTCCAGATCGGCTTTGGTGACTGCGTTTATCGATTTTTTCCCGGCAGAATTCAAAAAAGTGATCAGCTGCTCGATATCTTTTCCGTATGCTAAAATAGTGGCACGCGCCCGTTTTTTAGCTGTTAAAAAATCGACAAATTTTTGCTGGGAAATTTTCAGTTCATTGCTATCCATAATTGAAGCCTATAATATCATCGAAAATCGAGGCTGTCAATGGGGAATGATATGGTTTTTTCTCATCTTAACCGGCTTATTCGCATCGGCTTATATTTTTTAGGCATTTTTTTAATCGTCAGCCTTTTTCAATCAATCACCACGTTTTGGCAAAGGGGTAATGTCGTGCTTGAGGAAGAAAAACGGCTCGGCCAGTTAAAAAAAAGGCATGAAGAACTTAAAAGTCAGCGCGGACAAGTAGAATCGCAGCAGTTTATTGAAAAACAGGCGCGGGAAAAGCTGAATATGAGCAGGCCCGGAGAAGTGGTAGTCGTCCTGCCAAAAATTACACCGGTTCTAACTCCGACGCCAACCCCCGAGCTACAGCCGCTGGAAAAGTGGCGAAATTTGTTTCGCATTTAATAGTTTACTGTTTAGTTGCAAGATAGACACCAAAAAGAGCCAGCATGCCGCCGATTACAAGTCCTGTTGTTAAAACCTCTCTTAATAAAATGTTGGCAATACCATAGGTGACTAGCGGCGTTAGGTAGAACGACAGAGAGGCAACCATTGACCCTCCGTGCTTTATAGCGTATTGATTAAGGATGTAGGTGACGATGGTAGCAACAATAGCAACATAAGCTATTGAAGTTATATCTACAAGTCCAATATTTTTCCACCAGAAAGCGTAGCTAGTTAACTCATAAAGAAAAACAGGAAACAGGACGACAGTAGTTGTCACAATGAATATTGCCGTTAGAATCAATGGCGAAAACCGGGACAGATATTTTTTAGAATAAACCATATACAATGACCAGCAAACTACTGCTAAAGCAATAATAGTATTGCCGATAAGGTCGCCGGCATAGATATTACCAGATTCAAGGAGGGGGAGAAAAATGACGATTAAGACGCCGACAAAGCCAATCAGTATACCAATAAGTTTTATTTTCCGGAGTCGCTCGCCAAACAAAACAAAAAGTAAGGCAGTCGTGAGAAGCGGAGTTCCCGCATAAAGCAATTGACCGATAGTTGCTGTGGTGAGTCTTAGGCCCAGGACAAATAGCACAATGTTGATGGTAGCAAGCAAAGAGAGAGGTAAAAGAGTGATAATCTTTTTTCGCGTTAATACTGTCTTAGTCAGAAAAAACGGTAATAAAATGATGGTTGCCAGGAAAAAGCGCAAAAAGGCATAAGTCAGAGGAGGAATATGGGCGAGACCAATTTTTATGACCGGTGCAGTTCCAGCACCAAGCAGTGAAAAAAGTATTATGGCAAGAATTGCTTTGTGGCGAGCAGTCATAAAAAGTAGCAGGGGTGGGAGTTTAACGTGCATGTGCAATTATACCGTTCCGCTCGAACTTATTTTATCAAGAATGGTTGAAAACTTCCAGACCCCCTCGGCTCCGCGCCCCGTAGGCGGGGTAAGCAACGCCCGCAAAATTCCTATTATTTTTTAGAGGTGCGCGCAAATTTTTCTTTTAAGGAATCATTTTGCGGGCATTGCTTTTGTGCTTAACGCACAGACGGAGCCGCTCCCACCCAATCCCGCCTTCGGCGGGAAGCAGGCGGGCAAAAATTCCTTCCCCCCAACCCCCTTCCTTTTTGCCCGCCTGCTGGAAACCCCCAGCGATTTTTTCGGACGGCGGGACCGAAAGAAAAGAAAGAATAGTTGTGTTTGCCCCTCCCTCCTGTGTGTTAGGCTTTCAATAGTATCGTCCTCCCATAGTTAAAAACGAGAGGATATACTGACAAAGAGTGGGGAGCGGTCAACCGCCCACCTTCGATCCCGAGTCAATCGGGAATACGATTTCGCCGAGATGTAAAGTAACATCTCAATATTCGGTGCTCTTTAACATCTCAATCTTCGTTTTGT
>CAZUUL010000033.1:0-8957 GCA_964623155.1 uncultured Gammaproteobacteria bacterium | reverse complement strand
AAAATATCATCTTAGTTTGACCGAAAAATGGTCTTGACAAAGGGGACAACTTTACCTTCTAATGAAGATCGTTCTGGTGTATGCCCATCCTGACGATGAAAGTTTTAGTGTTGGAGGAACACTAGCAAAATATAAACACAGAGCTGAAAATGTCAGCCTGATATGCGCGACCCGGGGCGAGGCGGGTTCTTGTGGCGACCCGGCCCTGTGCAAACCTTGGGAATTGGGAGAAGTCCGCAGCAAAGAACTTAAGCGCGCAGCCAAAATTCTCGGCATAAAAAACATTTATTTCTTAGGTCTGCGCGACGCAACCCTGGCGCAGTTTACAACCGACTTTCTTGCCAAGCTTATTGTTCCGATTTTAAAAGATGAAAAACCTGATGTTGTCATCACTTTCGCGCCGACCGGAATCTCGGGCCACAATGATCACATTAAGATTTCACAAGTTGCCAAAAAAGCTTTCCAGGAATACAGTAAAAAAAATCGGCTAAGTAAACTCTATTATTCAACCTTGCCAGAAAGCATCATTCAGACACTTCGGCGCGAGGGCTTGATTCGTAACGTTTTTAGCCGGCCTTTTGCCGGCACAAAGGACGAAAAAATTACTACCAAAGTTGCCGTAAAAAAATTTTTACCGACAAAGTTTAAAGCCCTTAAATGCCATAAAACTCAGCATAAAGACTGGGAGCGATTTATCAAACGTATGCATAAGGGACTTTCTGATTTTGAATATTTTGTCCTGGCCCCACAGACCAACCTCTTTGACTGAGACATCAATCTTCCCTGATTTTTTGGCAAAAAATACACTGTTTTATAGTTAATCAATTGGAGCTTGGATTCTGCTTCTTAATGCTCGGTTAATCAACTCTCGGATTTTGCGGCGATTGTCCTTGGTTTTAAATAAATGCCAGAGACTGGGTGAAATAGAGAGAATAATGATGAAAATGACGATTGGCAGAAGGTAGCGATCGACGTCGGGAATAATATTACCCAGGACATAACCGGCAGTTGCCAGACCCGAAGCCCAGAGGATACCACCGATTATGTTATATGAGAGAAAAGTGGAGTAACGCATCTCGCCCATGCCGGCAACTATGGGAGCAAAAGTGCGGATAACCGGCATGAAGCGGGCAAGAATGATGGTTTTTCCGCCATGTCTTTCATAGAATTTTTTTGCTTTTAGCAGATGATCTTTATGGAATAGGAGTGAGTCTTCACGTCTAAACAGCCGTTTGCCGACCTGGTGACCAAACATGTAGCCTGTGCTGTCGCCAATAACGGCAGCCAGAGTGGTGCCTATCAATAGTGGATAAAACGCTAAGATGTTTTGTGAGGCGAGAAAGCCGGCGGTGAATAACAGGCTGTCGCCAGGTAGAAAAAAACCAATCAAAAGTCCTGATTCGGCAAATATGATGCCGATGACTCCGAGCAATCCGATAGTCTTGATAAGTTCGCTGAGATCAATGTGCATGGCTTAATTTTAGTCAGATATGGCAAGAGTGTCAATTTTGTTTCATGATACAATATTAGTAGTATTGTGCTGAAATTCCTTATAAGCGCATTGTCGGTCATCGCGCTTTCGTTTTTGATCATAACGTTAGTAAAAAAAACACCTGAAAAAAGCGTGTTCACAATGCCTTTAAGAGTGGGAAACTCTACATTTCAAGTTGAGTTAGCTGACGAGCCAAAGGAATATGTCCAGGGCCTGTCAGACAGAAGTTCAATTCCATCCAACGCAGGCATGCTTTTTGTTCTTCCCGGAGAAACTCGTCCGATATTTTGGATGAAAGCCATGCATTTTCCTTTAGATATTATCTGGATTCGGGATAAACGAGTCATAGATATTAATGAAAATCTGCCAGTACCAACCGGAAATCTTTTGCCAACTTACAGTCCTAAAGATAATGCCGATATGGTACTTGAAGTTCCGGCTGGAAGTGTGGCCAGGAAACGGCTTGCGGTTGGCGATGTTGTTGTAGTCGATGATGCTGCAATTACTAAACAAGCACAGGAAAGGGATCAACCATGAAAAAAGAAGTCTCGGCCGGAGGCGTGATTTTTAAAAAAAAGGCTAACAAGCTTATGATTCTTTTGTTAAAAGATGCAAAAAGTGAATGGACTTTCCCCAAAGGCTTGATTGAGGAAGGAGAAAACAACATAGCAACGGCTCTTCGGGAGATTGAGGAAGAGGTGGGTTTACACCAAGTGCGCTATATCGTCACCATCTGCAAGGTAAACTATAAATATACCTGGAGGGGAAATCTGGTGGACAAAACCGTCCACTATTACCTTTTTGAAGCGACTGGCGATGAAACTCCTTATCCCCAAAAAGAAGAAGGTATCCAAGAAGCCAAGTGGTTTGCTTATGATGAAGCTTTGATGATGATTGGCTATAAAAAAACCAATGAACCGGTTCTGCAAAAAGTGAAAGAACTAATTAGTTCAAGGCAGGACCCTAAGAAGAAGAGTTTTAAAAAGTCTATATACCCTTCTTACTGTATTTTGCAACTTTTTCGAAAGAAAAATGTTGTTAAATCAGTCTAGAAGGGTAGATACTGATTGCAATCTCAAGTGCAAGAAGTATAGAGATTTTATGGAATGGCAAGAGGCAAAAGATATTCAAAAACAAATTGATCATTTAGTACATAAGCTCAAATTTTTCCATATAGATTCAAAAAAAATAGTCTGCATGCGCAGTCACGGATCATCATCTAGGGCTAGAGCGCGAATCTGGAGTTTTCCCAGAGTCTGGCAACTTGCGCTTAATTTACCACCCCATTATGTTATCGAAGTTTTATCCCACCATTTTGATCATTTATCAAAAGATGATCAGACGCGGGTTTTGATCCATGAGCTGATGCATATTCCCAAAACCTTTTCCGGAGCCCTGGTACCGCATCGGGGAAGAAGCCACAGAATCGATAACAGAAGTGTGGAAAGATTGTTTCAACAATACAACTCTAAACGATAAGGATTTATATAAATATTTTTATCTTCAACAAATTGATTAAATCCAACATGCGGCCGCACATCCAAAATCAACACTTTATATTTATAATAAATAAGCAATCATAAATAATACTTATGTTAACCATTATCCACGGCGATAACATTGTTTCCAGCCGAAATAGGCTGTTTGAAATCCGGGAAAAAAATAAGGATAAAGAAATCATCACCTTTTCTACTCCCCCCGATAAAACGGCGCTGATTCAAGTGCTTGAATCAGCCAGCCTTTTCGGCGCTGACAGGTTGGTTATTGTTGAAAACCTGTTAACAAAAATGGGTAGAAAAAAAGATGAAATAGCAGAATATTTATTCAAGGCCAATTTTTCTACAGACTGCATTATTTGGGAAGCCAAAACACTTACTCCCGCCGTCTTATCCCACTTTGCCAAAGGCAGCAAAGTGGAAGTTTTTAAGCTGAACAGAGTTTTGTTCCGTTTCCTCGAATCTTTGGGAGTTTCGTCTGCTGATGAAGTTTTGCGACTTTATCACCAGTGTTTGCTAAACGATGAAATTGAACTTATCTTTGCCATGCTAGTTCGCCAGGTTAGGATTTTACTTGCACTTAACACCAATGCAGCTGGCCTGGAAGAAATGAAACGGCTGCAACCCTGGCAGCTTGGCAAGCTCAAAAATCAGGCATCACACATATCTACAGAAAAACTGATTGCACTACACAGCACACTTTATAATCTTGATTATGAAGTAAAAACCGGGCAAAATGGATTATCACTGTCTCACTCACTTGACATTGTCTTGTCCGAGTTTTAACATTATCATACTTTATCATATGTCAGCTCAAATTCCCAACCATGTATTCCGCGGTTACGATCTCAGAGGTCTGGTGGGAAGCGAATTAAATAAAGCAACGGTCATGCTCCTGGCTAAAGGTTATGCTACCTGGCTTCTGGAACGGCGAATTTATGATTGTGTATTGGGTTATGATTGCCGACTCTCGAGTCCGGAATTTAGAGATGTCATGGTTGATGGATTAACACTAGCTGGGATCACTGTCTACGACATCGGCATGACTCTTTCGCAAATTGCCTATTTTGCCCAATATTATTTTAGAACCCGCGGAATGGTGATGATTACTGCCTCACATAATCCTAAAGAATACAATGGCTTTAAATTTGGCACGGGCTTTTCCGAGACAATGCTGACTGAAGATGTTATCGCTTTTAGAGAGCTTGTGAAATCAGAAAGATTCAAATCTAGAGAGATAAAAGGGGAACATATCCAAAAAGATATCAAAAAAGATTACATTGATGATTTGTTTAGACACACTGATAAAATTAAGAAATTTAAAGTTGTGGTTGACTCATGTTCGGCAACTAGCGGCATATTTTTGCCTGACATTTTACGGCAGGCGGGTTGCGAAGTGATTGAACAAAACACAACCCCGGACGGCAATTTTCCCGCTGGAACTCCTGATCCGACCGAACGAGAAGTTCAAGAGCGATTGGCAAAAAGGGTCATTATGGAAAAAGCTGAGATTGGTTTCTCTTACGATTGTGACGGAGATAGAATCGGCGTTGTCGATCAAAAAGGCAACATTATCTGGAATGATATTCTGGTTGCTTTATTTGCCAAAGATATTTTAGATTTCCTTCCGGGAGCTAAAATTATTTACAATACTTTGTGTTCAAAAGTGGTTGATGAAGTAGTAACAGCCAATGGCGGTACACCAGTTATGTGGAAAACTGGACATTCATTCATCAAAGCAAAAGTTCGGGATGAAACAGCACCGTTCGGCGGAGAACTGAGCGGTCACATTTACTTTGTCGATAATTTTTATGGCCATGATGATGGGGCGATTGCCACACTTCGTCTGCTTGCTTATCTTACCCGAGTTAATAAATCTTTATATGAAGCAATTTCAGAGTTGCCAGACTATATTTCTAGTCCTGAAATTAAACTGGCTTGTCCAGATGCCATCAAATTTCAATTGGTAAGTGATAAGATTGCTGGCGAGATTAAAAAGATATATCCACATGCAAAATATGTAGAAATCGATGGGGTACGTATGGATACACAAGATGAGATGTTAATCATCCGCGCTTCACAAAATGGCCCATATCTTACAGTCAAATTCGAAGCAAAAAATCAGCAAGAGTATGATAAACTCAAAACTCAAATCAATAAAATTCTCCATAAATATTCTGAAATTGATTTTAAATCTGGAGTAAATACAAGGTCTTTGGAGTAATTGGAAATGAAATTACTTGAATATTTAATAAAAGAGTATTAGAATTGATTCATGAAACAAAAAACTGAAATCAATCTATTTGGCAACCGAAAATTTTGGGGGAAACATGTGTGGATAGTAAAGGGTAAAGTGTTTGCTGCAAAAACAACTCAAGAGGCAGACAAAATCTATAATGACATACGGAAAAGGTTTCCTGAAGAGATTCCAACATACACCTATGTACCCAAAACACCTTATTTAATTGTATGACCGCTGAGTTTCACTATAGACATGATGGAGAAACTTATTTCGGTCCTATTTATACCCCAATAATTTCAATACAGTTTAAAGGTAAAACCCAATGGCATGAAAGCGTTATGATTGCAGATACTGGTGCTTATATGACACTTATTCCTATATTCTTAACAAATGTTACCCCGTTAAAATAGAAACATGGGAGCAAGAAATTCCATTAGCTATATTGGATGGAAATATTTCGCCACTTCTAGGCAGACTTGGGTGTATGGAGCTGTTTAACTTTCTCTTCAGCAAAAACCGTTTGCTCAAGATTTCAGAATAACATGCAAATTGATTCTCAAGAACTTAAACGATTTCAAAAAGTCGCTGAAAGCATTGCCCGTGGAGCTGGCGAAATTCTTCTTAACTACCGGGGCAAAGCAAAAATCACTAAAAGCAAAGCCCACGAGCTAGATATTGTCACTGAGGCTGACGAGGCATCGGAAAAGTATATTCTCACCGAGCTTAAAAAAAATTTTCCCGGTCACGGAATTTTGTCAGAAGAAAGTGGGAAACACAAGGAAAACTCTCACTTCCGTTGGGTAGTTGATCCACTTGATGGAACTCTATATTTTAAAAGAAGAATTTCATATCTGGCCGTTAACCTTGCTCTTGAGTATCAGGGTGAAATTGTAATAGGCGTCACTTATTTTCCTCTCAGGAATGACTTATATTCTGCGGCAAAAGACCAAGGAGTGTTTATCAATGGTATTAAAATTTATGTTTCCAATGTTCAAATCCTATCACGATCGATCGTTGTCGGGCATCCTTTGGCCCCAAATTGGGATGAAAAAGAAAAGAACAAAATTTGGCAAACCTATGAGCAAATTGCTCAACAAGCATACAGGCTTTTTGTTATTTGGGAAGATGCTGGAACACTATGTAATATTGCATCAGGTGGTTTTGAAGGAATGTATAGACCAATACTTAAAGGAAAATGGTGGGATGTGGCAGCTGGTATACTAATGGTTCAGGAGGCAGGAGGTATGGTGACAGATGTCAAGGGGAGGCAAATAAAAAAGGCTACCGTGCCTGAAGGATTTGTTGCCTCAAATGGAAAAATTCACGACTGTTTGCTAAAAATAATCAGGGGTAGGTTTTAAAGTTACTGGATGAATTAGGTGAAGAAATTAAGCGCTTATATGGTTACTTTTCGCTGTTCTAAACTACATTTATTTAAATGAATAGAGTATATGACACAGGTAAGTAAAAGGCTTCTGAATAAGAATATTGAGGCACGAGTATACAAAATATTTTCTTCAACTATTAGGAAATTGCAGAAAGACGATGAGGTCGAAAATTTTCTGGATGATTTGCTTTCTCCAACCGAAAAACTTATGCTCTCGAAAAGATTAGCAATAGCCATTTTACTACTGCGACAATGGCGTTATCAGGATATTAGTGATATATTAAAAGTAACATTTACCACAATTGCAAAAGTACAGATGTGGTTAAAATCTCAAGGAAAAGGATTTAATAAAGCTCTGGAAATGCTTGAAAAAGAGGAAAAGGTAGAAAAACTTATTGACGGAATCGAAGAACTTTGGTTAACATTAGAAGGCCCGCGTCTGTACGGATCGGTAGCATTTAAACGCCGGCAAGAAACAGGTAAAAAAAATCACCGGCGCTTTAGAGATCGCCAGGTACTCTAATTATTTAAATAAATAGATAATTTTGAAGTTGGTTGACTAATAATGCACTCTTTAGCATTGGGAGAAAATATGGTTAACCTTGATGATATTGTCACAATGAAAAAGCTGGATCCGACGGGAGTTTTGGCTTCGACCGAGATGTTTCCTGACCAATGTATGCAAGCCTGGGAAGAAAGTTCGAACCTGAAGTTTCCCAAAGAATACAAACAGGTAGAAAATATAGTCGTCTGCGGCATGGGCGGTTCGCGTTTTACCCCCAAAACCATCAAAGAACTCTTCCGCGACCGGATCAAAGTTCCCTACGAGATAGTCGAAGACTACACTCTCCCTGATTACGTGGGAAGCAATTCTTTAGTCATCCTTTCATCATATTCTGGCAGCACTGAAGAGGTAATTTCATGCCAGGAGGAGGCCTTGCGGCGCAAAGCTAAAGTTACGGCTGTTAGCAAAGGCGGAAAAATTGCCCAAGAAATGCAAAAAAAAAGACTTCCGGCATATATATTCGACGCAAAATATAACCCTTGCGGCCAGCCGAGAATAGGCGGCGGTTATCTTTTGATGGGTCATTTGGGAATTTTATTTTCCCTGGGAGCGATCAAGATAGATAATGACGAGGTTGCAAACGGAGTTAACTACATCAGAAAATTAGGGAAAAAATTGTCAGCCCAAACACCTGCGAAAAAAAATCCGGCAAAAACTCTGGCAACTGTTCTTAAAGATAAACACCTTTTTATCATCACGGCCGAGTTTTTAAAAGGTTTTGGCAACGGTTTTGCCAATCAGGTCAATGAAACAGCAAAGTTGATCTCCGACTATCGTTATATTCCGGAACTAAATCATCATTTGATGGAAGGGTTAAAGCGACCCGACTCACTCCACAAAAACGGTTTATTTGTTTTTATTGTCTCCAATCTTTACAGCCCCCCGGTAAAAAAAAGATTTGCAATAACCAAAGAAGTTGTTAGTAAACAAAATATTTCCTGGCACGATATCACTCTCTCCGGCAAAACCAAACTTGATCAGGTTTTAGGGGCATTTACCCTATCGGGATTTACAACTTTTTATTTAGCTATGCTTTATGACACCGACCCGGTAGCCATCCCCTGGGTCGATTATTTTAAAGCTCAACTGATAAAATAGTGCCCCTTGCGTAAACAGGCAAAATTCTCCATACTAAGTCTATGAAAAGTGCCTTTGTCGTTTGGTTTGACCAGGTGGACAAAAGCGATATTGCTCTTGTTGGCGGAAAAGGGGCAAATTTAGGAGAAATGGTCAGAGCCGGGATTCCCGTGCCCTATGGTTTCATCGTCACCGCCAATGCCTATTATCATTTCTTAGAAAAAACCAAGCTTAAAGTCAGATTAAAAGAACTGCTGCATGATTTGGATAGCAATAACCCCGAATCGCTGCGCCGGATATCTTCCGCAGCCAAAAAGGAAATCATGCAAAAACCCATGCCCGCCCAAATGGCTACGGAAATTGTTCGCTATTACCTGAACCTACATTTGAAAGATACGCCTTTATATAATAAAAAGCTGAAAATCGCCGATAAAGTGAAAAAGCTTTTCAGTTTGCCGCTGGTTGCAGTAAGATCTTCGGCCACCGCAGAAGACTTACCTCAAGCTTCATTTGCAGGCCAGCAGGCGACCTTTTTAAACGTCAAGGGAGAAACTGAATTAATTGAAAAAGTAAAAGAATGTTGGGCTTCGCTGTTTGAACCGCGGGCCATTTTTTACCGCCAGGAACGCAAATTTGATCATTTCAAAATAGGCATTGCCGTGCCGGTTGAAAAAATGGTTCAGGCGTCTGCTTCCGGC
>CAZUUL010000032.1:0-9078 GCA_964623155.1 uncultured Gammaproteobacteria bacterium | reverse complement strand
CTCGCACATGCTTAAATCCGCGGAGCGCATTGTTTTTAAATGTATCTTACGGGAATCGGTCAACCGCGCCTTTGTCGAAGAAGTGAAAATGAAAATGCTGGCGGCTTTTTCTGCCATGGTCAATGAGCATATTGATCCCAAGCTCATCGATGAAAATATTACCGGAACTATTTTTGACGAAAATTTTAAGCAACCAGTAAGATCATTTTTTAATCTTCCGCTTGTTATCAGCGGCAAGGTAGAAGGCGTAATAACCGTTGCCTCACCCACACCCGGACTCTACACCGAGGAAGAAACATCGGTCCTGTATTCAATCGCCCAGCAAGCTTCAACCGCGGTCACCAAGTTAAATAGTGTCTTAGAAAACGAAAAAGGCAAACTCAATGCCCTGGTTGCCAGCCTGACTGACGGTATTCTCATGGTCGATCCATCCTGGAACCTTTTAGTTGCCAATCTTAAACTGCGAAAATTGCTCGATCTTCCCGCCACTCCCATTACATTGCTTGATATCCTTGATAAAATTTCCGGAGCCGTTGATTTGCGTACCAAAGTTGAAGAATCGCTGGCAAAAAATTCCGTCGTCCGCACCCCGGAAATCCGTTTGGGCAAACTCACTCTGGAACTGTTTACCACCCCTGTCAAAGACAATCAGGGAAAAGCAATCGGCGCAGTAGTCGTCTTTCACGACATTACCCAGGAACAGCAGATTGTGCGTATGCGGGAAGAATTTTCTGCCATGATGATTCATGAACTCAGGTCGCCGTTAAATAACGTCCGCAGCACAGCCGAGTCGCTCGCTCGTGAAGCACAACCCAACCGACACCAGCTGGAAGCATCGCTGGGTATCATTCAGCGCGAGGTCAAAGACATGCTTAACCTGGTCAATGATTTGCTCGATGTGGCTAAACTGGAAGCCAATAAATTCACGCTCAGCCGAGAACCGGCCAATCTTGATGTTCTTATACGGGAAGTCGTCGACCGCCACCTGGCCAAAGCCAGAGAAAAAAATCTGGAGCTGGTTTTTCAGCCTAAAGGCGATTTAAATTCTATCCCGGTGGACGCTTTCCGCATCCGCCAGGTACTTACCAACCTAATAACCAATGCCATAAAGTTTAGCCAGGCCGGAACAATAAGCGTCAGCGCCATCCGGGGCGAACACGAAGTCAGGGTTGCGCTAAAAGACACTGGACCGGGAATGACTAAGGAGGATTTGGCCAGGTTGTTTACCAAGTTTGGCCAATTGCATCATCCGGGGACTTCCGGGCAAGAAGGCACCGGTTTGGGCTTGGTTATCTGCCGCGGCATTGTCGAAGCTCACCAAGGTAAAATTTGGGCGGAAAGTGAGCTTGGCGAAGGGACGACAGTTGCTTTTACTTTACCGCTTTAACATGTATAATAAATCATCAATAAAGGAGGTGGAAATATGAAACTAAAAATTTTGCTTGTCGATGACGATGATATTTTTATCAATACCTTAAAAGCGGAATTTGCGGGTGAAGATGAAGAATTGCTGGTCGCTTCGGACGGAGAAGAAGGTTATCAAAAAGCAAAATCAGAGTTACCCAATGTCATTCTCCTTGACGTAATTTTACCTAAGATGCTCGGCATCTCTGTCTTAGAAAAACTTAAAGGCGACGATCAAACCAAATTTATCCCTGTTATCATCATCAGTAATTTCGGCGGGGAAAATAACGAGAAGCGAGCAAGAGAACTGGGAGCTGATGAATTCTTGGTGAAAACGGCAGTAACGCCGAAACAGATTGCCGAGATGGCGCGCAAGTATTTACCTAAATGAACTGTCCTCGCAAGCTGCGTTTGCATTGATGTTATACCCATCTTACTGGAGATTTGGACGTTCGGCTTGGGCTTAAGTCGAAACCCAGCCCGAATGGGCGAGACCCTTCGACGATAAGCTCGGTCGAATCGCTCAGGGTTATACTCAAGCGAAGCCATTCCCCTCGTTCCACTCTTCTTCCCAGGTGATTCAAACAGACACACGATCGTGTGTCTGTTTGAATCAAATTATGAGATCACCAATTCTCAAAAGTGTTAATCATATTCCACATGATATTCTTCAACTTCCCATGCGGGTAGAATTTGTGAATGGAGACTCATTGTTCTGGAGAAAGAGGCTGGGCCGCTGCGCTCTCATTTGACGCGAGGTTTCTCCTGTGAATGCTTTGCATATAGCGTTGGATGATGGGTACTTGACTAAGATATTTCTCCCACATGTCTGCATACTCTGGAAACCGATCGTGTATTTTTCCCCCATACCCTCTCGTTTGATCAAGTCGTTTGTCAGTCTGATGGTAGTACTCGTATGCTGGTGTTGCTAAATCTCCGAGTTTTATCCCGCTGCTCTAGCCGTCGCAATAGCCAAAACAGCAGAAGCTGCACCTAGCGTGGTTGCGTTTACCCACCGCCCGGTGAGCCGGTAACGCTCAAGCACAGCCATCGCTCGGTCGGAAACAGTATCAGCCGTTTGTTCGCCCCAGCGAGCGTGGAATAGCCTGACACGGATTTCGCTGTCAATAATGCCGTTGGCAAAGTCAAGCGCTTTGCGATCATCGACAATTTTTTTGGCTGTATCGTAAACATTGGAGGCAAAAAATTCGCTTGGTTTCCCTGATTTGTTGGCTCTTCGGCCGAAGAAGTCTTCAATCGTTTCGCTAAACTTCCATAACTCATCTCTGTCATTAGCACCATATTTCCGGGCTAAACTTTGTGGGTCTTTGGCCAGTTGCGCAAGTTTTACCTGTATCTGCGTTTCCGCTTCAGCTTGAGCTAAACTACCGTTGCTAAGACCTTCAACTATATCTTTAAGGAGTTCTTTGCGGACGTAATCTTCAAAGATGGTACCTACGTCAAAGGAGCTTGGACTCACTAACTCTTCCCCTTTCATAGTGTACTGTTCTATTCGGCCGAGAGTGTATTTACCCGATTCACGCAAAAGCTTGAGGCGGTCGAGAGCTTCGCTTGCGGCTTGGGCAGTCAATCCATTGCTGGCACCAAAATTAGCCGCCCGCAGGGCAGAATATTCTTCTTCTTTACCTTTCTGACGCCAAAACTCATCAGTCTGCGCCAAAAACACACCCGTAATTTTAGCGAGTGTTTTTTGCAGGATATTTTTTCCCTGCATCCAAGCAGTCGCGTCTTTGCGCTGTTTTAGGCTTTTTTCACTCACGTGCGCGGCGTGCTTTTGGATGTCCTCTTGTTGTGAACCTATCAGAACTTCGTATGGCATAACATTTATAACCCACTTCTGCCTTGTCAATACCACCCAAGTACAGGTCGCGGAAGGCAAGCATGGCCCGAACAAAAACCTCCTGGGCATTAGCAATATGGGCTTTGAGATAGCCTTCCAGCTCGCTCCTGTCTTTGCCTGCCTGGACGAGTTTGGTAAAATCCTCCATTTTTTCCGGCGGAAGAGCTTCAACAACGGTCGTCAGCATGAACTTGTCCAAGCGCTGGAAAAGTTCTTGGATGATCGACTCGCGCATACTATCGTCAACTGTAGCAATATTGGCATCTTGTAAAATGCTCTCCAAAAACGCCCTCACATCAGCTGGAATGTCAGTGTCTTGATTTGTAGTCGTCTTCATACCGTCACCTCCCCTCAA
Organism: uncultured Gammaproteobacteria bacterium; assembly: GCA_964623155.1. GTDB lineage: Bacteria > Patescibacteriota > Microgenomatia > CAZUUL01 > CAZUUL01 > CAZUUL01. The sequence goes on along the minus strand of CAZUUL010000032.1, from coordinate 5,458 downwards.
AGTCTTCCTATACCTATCTTACTCAGGCTTTTAACTCGAGTCAATGCGAGATCCTCACATTCTTGTAGATTTTAATTGACAAAACAATACTTTCTCACTACAATACTGCCCACATGACAGTTACCACTTCAACCACAAAAAAAGTTGTCAGGCGCAAAACCACCACCGCTGAAGCTTCCGCAGCCAGCCTAATTCCAACACCATCAGCTCAAACTCTTGATCATCTAGAAACCTTTAATGACCTGATAGAAAAAATAACCAAAGCTCGGGAAGGATATGAAAAGCTCCAAAAAGAAATTGCCGAAGCAAAACTAGCCTGGAATAAAGAACAACAAGAATACCAACAAAAGCTTAACGAAAGCAATCAACAACAGGAAATTACGCGCAAACGAGAGCAAGAAACTTATGACTATGAGACTGCCCGTAAACGAAAAACGGCTGAGGATGAATTTAATGAAAAAGAGGCTCTTTGGGAACGTGAGTTAGTCGCGCGAAAAGATGAACTGGCAAAAGAAAAAGCTGAACTTGAAGACTTACGAAAAAGAGTAATCGCCTTTGATGCTGATAAAGAAAAAGCAATCAAACAAGCAACTGAGGCGCTTTATAAAGAATTAGAAAGCAGATTCGCAGCCGAGAAGAAATTCACTGATCAGCAAAATAGATCAGACCAAGAACTTCTCAAGCTCCGTATCGAAAATTTGACTGTTGAAAATGCCCGCCAAAGCAAAGAAATTGAAATACTTAAAAAAGCCCTTGATGAAGCAACTGCGCAGGTGAAAGACATCGCAGTCAAAGTCATTGAATCGAGAAAACCAGCTCCCCCTCCCCCGCCACAGTCAATTGCACCCTTCAGGTGAAATGAGGCGACACCTGACATATTTGAGGTATCACTAACTCCTTTTCCCTGTGTGCGCTTCAATCGCTCGTGCAATTTGTGGATCATTTATTCCCATCTCGCGCAACCCATAGTACACAATATTGGTTTCATCGGCACTAGCGGTTAAACCCTTGTTGCGCACTAGCAAGCATTTGGGCATAGCTTTCCAGTAATACAACAGGATCAACCCCAGCCGCAATTTCCTCGCTACTTGGAAAAAATGTAGGTGAAAGCGCATGAGCAATGTTTTGAGAATTTTTAAATATTTCTTTCCAGCCCATAAACCAACTCTTAATTTCTAAGCATAACATTGACTGACTCAATTTCCTGTGGCTTTTCTTTTGCCGGAGCAATAAAGCGATACGTCCATCTTTTTTTTACAGACTCATCAAAATCAGAAAAAGCTTTTAATTTTGCTGGGTCTCGGCCAAATTTTTCTTGGGCGAATTGCCTGATTGCTTTTTCATTCACGGCTATAGCCAGATATTCATTTAGAAAAGGAACAATCACTCCTTTTAAATCTTCTGAACCCATGAGTTTAGTTAATTCAGGCAGGAGTGAGCCGGCTTCAAGATCCCAACCGCAAAATGATTCAACGCCTTCGTAATAATGAGGGAAACTAGTAACATCATCAAGTAACAATTGACCATCAATAATCTTTTGCAGAGTTGTTACATGGACTCTTTCTAAACCAGCAAGTTCCATAGCCATTGTCTTACCTCGTTGTCCAGAGCCTAAGATTTCCTGGCGGACAACATATGCTCGTGTCGTACCTTTTTGCATAGCATGGCTAAGATGTTTTGTGTATTGATTAACGGTTGCAGCATTGGGAGGAAATAGTATCTTGTTGTTGCCCTCAAGCGTTTGTTCAAACCTATTCATAATACCAATTCCTGCGTGAGTCATCGTAGCCCAGCCCCGTTTTCCATTGGCAACTGGGAAAAACAAGACTCCATCTTTATCAGCGTTAAATTCAGCGCTTTGATCTTTCGTATTATTGATATATCCGCGCGCTTCTCCCCAAGATACAATCTCGCCATCTATTACAACCCACTGCTGAAAATGCTTTAGATCTATTTTCCAAAGCTCTTGCGGATTATGATATCTTTGCTCTTGAACTTTTGGGGGAAGAGTTTCTTGCCAGTTTTTGCTTGGATTAAAAATAATTCCTGAAGGTAAAAAAACACTCTCATCCTTCTCATCTTTTAAATAAGTGGTTTTCGGCTCAGAAATGACAGCGACAGGTAGGTATGCATCTCTGACAACTTGCACTGCAACTGGTTGGGATTGTGGCAGGGGTTTGCTATTTTTTTGTGAATATTCTTTGACAGCGCCGATTATTCCAAATGCCAAAAGACCTGCGCAAATAGTGTCTTTGATTTTTTCTGCCTGTCTTTTTTTAGCTTGCTGATCTTCCACTTTGGCTAAAAGATCGGCCCCGTCTTGCTGTTGCATGCGCACTCTGAAAGCACGGATGCGTACGGATTCTGCAAAACTATCTATCTGGTCAGTATCAATCCGAAGTGCTTCTTTCCAATAAGGGAGTAAATGGTTGGTTTTGCTGGTAATTGTCTTGGCAATTCGTGCTTCTAAACTTAGTTGAGAAGATTTATTATCTCTGTAATTTCGTAGTTCCTGGCGGACATTATGCACATAGGTCCGGTAAATATTGTCCAGATGACCTGCTTCTGCCCGTTTCTTCCCCCGCAGTTGTCCTTTAGCCCGCGCTGTCTGGTTATAATCAACAATTGTCTTTAAGTTTGCCATCGCCTCTAAAGTTTTAGCATGTTTCTGGGTGAGGCAGGTCAGGGCTTGCTCTCTGGCTGCTTGTTCTTTTCCACGAAAACTAACCACTTCAGTTTCAATCACGCCGTCACCGCGCAGGTAAGAGCGCTTTTCCGAAATGATATCACGCGCCAGTTGTTGTGCTAAAGGAGAGGCGCTTGCTTCAATTATCTGATTGAGCGGTTTCGGTTTTTCAACTTGCGCAGGCGTGATGACCACTTTTTGTGAAAAGACTCTGTTTTTAAGGCCGGTTAAATCTAACTGAAAACCAAACGTTGGTCGTTCTAAAGCAAGTGCCATGGTTCATACAAAACTAAACAGTACCCAAGCGGAGCTAGGAGTTGTTTGATTTTTTTTGTCTTCTTTTGTTTCCAACGAAACGTAAAGCAAGGCCGCTTGCACCCACTCCAAAGGCTATTTTCCACAAGGTAGTATCACTATTCTTACCGCTGGAAGTGGCATTTTCCGGCACTGCTGGCACCTCATCCAAACCGACTGCTCCCTGAGGAGTTACTTCGGGCGCGATGGGTGAAGGAGATGCAGGTACAGGACAAAGAATTTCTGGAGCATATGGAGATCCAGGTACTATCTCAATAAAGTTGGTGCCTTGGGTAGCATCGTATTTGCAGCCTTGAGCAACTATCGAATCGCTGGGATTGGGACCACTGCGAAGATTAAGATCGTCACAACCAAGGTCTCCCTTTGAAGTTTCGACTCGTAAGGCAAACGGACCATTTCCACCGCGATTGTCGCCCGGACCACGTTGTTCGGCGTCGAGGAAAACTTGACTATTCTGCGCATCTTTCCAAGGATTGGTTCCATTGAATACCCAAACTCTCACTTTAGCACAAAATGCGGCAACCGCGCTTTCAAGTTTTTTTCCTGGCATTGGTGTTCCTGTTGGCTTTGGTGTTGCGGTTGCTTTGGTTGGAGTTGGCGTTAAAGTTTTTCTCACTTCAGTTGCTGTTTGAGTAATTGTTGCTCTGGCTGTAGCTGTTGCCGTACGAACAGTGGTTGCTGTTTGAGTAGCCCAACGGGTAATAGATGCAGTCACGCTTGGGGTGGCTGAAGGCCGCTCGCGAGTGGCAGAAGGTGTGGCGCTTGCTTGTGTGGTAGCTGTTACTACAGTTGTAGGTGTCTCTGGTACACAGACAAAGTCTCTAGCTTCAGTAGCGCTTACTGCTCCTGCTCTTTCAGCCATTACTTTGACACGAGCTCCTTGACCATCATTGATCCCATGTTCCTCAAAAACAGATTTGACATCAACGTCAAAATCAGGTTGATTATTTGGAGCTCCGTAACGTCCTAAATAAGTACTATGTTCAGTTCCATCAAATCTTTTTACCACGGCCCACAAGCGTGGTTCCATTACTCGACCTTTAATATGGCAAGTTGAAAGATCAAAGATAACTCCTGGTTGGAAAAGCCAGTCTCCAGTTGGTATGGGTGTATCAAAATTTGCCGGAGGAGGAGGGTTGGCACCATGTGCCTCTGCAAACTGGACAGTACTAAGATAATCTTTAACACCAAGCGCAGCCACACCGACAGCCGCCGCCTTAATTATATTTCGAGGATTTTTTAGTTGATACCAATCTATCTTCGGAACAGTAAAAACAGGATGAGCATCCCGCTCCCAATCAGCAATTGCTTGCCTATGATTGAGCAGACTTTTTTGGTATGATGTTGGTCCTTTTTCTGGCATAAAAATAAATTATATCCTATATTACTTTTTATAGAGTCTTACATTATAACAACTATTTTTTTTCTTGTCAAGGCTAAATCAATCTATTATTAAGGAGTGAAACTCTACCATAACCCGAAGATTTTGTCAACACTATGAGACTATGAGGACTTTACAGGTTCCATCAATCCTTCCCAATCCTCGGCAAATTTTTTAAGGCCGATGTCAGTTAAATCATGTTGAATATTATATTCCTCCCAATCCAAATCAAGCGATAATTCGTGGTAAGGAATCTCAGTGAGTGGCTTATCTTTACCTAAATTGGGATCATAAACAAAATTTTTATCTGGCAGTTTGAAATTCATTTCTGCCCATTCTTTCAAGACTTTAAAGGGAACCGTGATCACAGGACTTTTAAGTTGAAGAGCAAAAAGAAGATGATTGATGTTTCGCACACTTGCCGTTAATACCTGCACATGCCCATCACTAAACCGCCTAAACATTTCCAGCATGTTTACTACCACATCCATCCCATTTTCCCCCCGATCATCAAGCCGGCCAACGAATGGGGAAACGTAAACAGGAGAATTGTTTTCATAATACGGAGGTAGCGGTTTACTCATTGCATTCCGAGTCGCCGCATAAACAGCCGCTGCTTGATCTTGGGAAAAGCAAAGGGTCATGTTGACGCGAATTCCTTCGCTGACGGCAATGTGTGCAGCCTTCAGCCCCGCTGGGATGGTGGGGAATTTAATGTAAGCGTTGGGAATCCAAGTGAACATGTCGCGCGCTTGCGTAAGAAGGTCAGCAGCGTTAGTATCTTCTCGAGCATGCGTTTCAATCGACGTCGGCCCGGACGTGGACTTGGCTACTTCAACGACGACCCGCTTATATTCCTTGATCAATTCCTCTTTGCTAAATCTCTTCCCACTCTCAATGTATTTTTTTACATCCGGATTTTTGGAAATAAGCGTTGGATTTGTCGTCTGCCCATCGATAAATCCCAAAAGTTTTTTAGTCTCTGCCGTTTCCACCGGATCCCCACCATCGATGAGAATAAGGGGCTCGATGCCGCGGCGATTTGTCATGTCCATAGATCACTAATAACGTTACCC